>CANJRK010000009.1 GCA_947476765.1 Actinomycetota bacterium | reverse complement strand
GCAGCCCTAAAGGGTGAAAAGGTACCTGGATCAGCAACAGGAGGCGCATTTAATATCATCATCGATGGCGGCAAACCTTTTGTAATTGCTGCTGGTTCGATTGCAACCTTTACAACTGTCGCTGGGTTAACTCAAGTAACTTCCGACAGTAAAATACTTGGTTCCGGAGCCGTCGTAAATATGAACTGGGTTAATGCTGACACGGTAATAAATATCGGAACGGGTTCAAGCGTTTCTGCTGCAACTACCCGCCTAGGAACTGCTACCTGTGTTCCTAATGCTTGTTCCCATCGCTTTAAGTATGGAACTTTAGAAATTAAGTCTGGGCTCTTTGACGATTCAGTTGCTGACCTAGTCGTAGTTAACACGTTGCGTTTAATTGATGAATACTTATACGGTCTTGGTGAAGTTCCATCTTCGTGGGCCAATGCAGCTATGCAAGCCCAAGCAATTGCTGGCCGTTCCTATGCCTTGAAGAAAATTCCCACTCGTGTTGGTTGTGACTGTCAGATTTATTCAACAATTAGGGATCAATCCTTTGTTGGGTACAGCAAAGAAATAGCAACAAGTGGAAGTCGTTGGGTTGCTGCTGTGAATGCCACAATTGTTAACCCAAATACTGCATCGGTAGTCCGATACAACGGCTCGCCTATCGCTACTTACTATTCATCTTCAACTGGTGGTAAGACTCAAAACGTAAAAGATGTTTGGGGATCGACGGTTCCTTACCTCGTTAGCGTCGATGATCATTGGGCTAAGGATGCTGGTGTAAACAACGCGAACTCTGCCTGGACTGACTACATTGACCAAGCAACCTTGGTAGCTAAACTTCGTGCCCAAAATGTAAACGTTGCAGACGTTTGGTCTGTGACAGTCATTGGAAATTATCCAAGTGGCGGCATAAAAACTCTTAATTTGTCAGATTCTGCCGGAAACATCACCACACTTACGATCGCGCCAGGTGAAAAAGTAACACCTGATGAGTTGCGCGGGGTTTTGGGGACCAAATCCACTTACATCTCAGCTATTACTCCGGGCGGAACAACTGTGCCCGGTTCTAACACGGTATCCGTGAAGAATTTAACTGCAGTTACTAAAGTCAATTGGCCGACAAAAGTTATCGCGCCCACTGATTACGCATTTACTGGAAAGGTCTCTCCGGCACAACGTGGCGCAACTGTAAAACTACAACGCAAGTCCGGAAGTAAATGGAAAACTGTTTCAACGGCAATCACAAATGACAAGGGATCCTGGTCCATTTTGTGGACCGGGCCATCTGCTGGCAAACATCAGTTGCGGATTACCGCCACTAATTCAAAGGGAACTGTAAAGACTTCCTCAAAGCGCATCACTATGGCTGGGTCAATTTCAGCAAGTGTTCCCAAGACTGCCAAGCGAAATTCAACTATCACGATCACTGGATCTGTTAAGCCCAGCTACGCGAATGTAATCCTTATTGTTGAGCGCAAAATTGGTAATGGATCATGGAAAAAGATTAGGGCGGTCAAAACCGGAAGTAACGGCAAGTGGTCTCTTGTGCGCAAGGTAGGTTCATCAAAGTTAACCGTTTCCTACCGAGTGAAAACACAGGATGCGCGAATTGGAACTCTAGTGTCAAAGGCTAAGACCGTAAAGATCAAATAGTGCTTTAAACTTGGAATTAATTTAATTTCATGTATTTCAATTCCTAAGGACGCAAAAATGTTCGACACTATTGGAAGTTTTGTAGTTCGCCATCGTAAAGGCGTATTCATTGGCTATTTGGTTTCGATTGTGGTTGCCGGAGTAATTGGCACCGGAATGTTTGGAGCGCTTAAGACCCAAGGGTACGACGATTTAGGTAGCGACTCGGCCGCGGTAGATCAATTACTCAAATCCGACTTTGACACCCGTGATGCGTCTGCAATTTTAGTCATCGACACATTAGCCAGCATTGATGATCCAGCATCGGTGACAGCAGCTTCTGACTTGCTTGCAAAAGTTGAAGCGGAACCAAATGTTGAATCTATAATTTCCTACTGGAACTCTGGGCAGGAAAGTCTGAAAAGTTTTGACGGAAATGCTGGGCTTGCACTTGTTTACTTTGATAAAAATCTAAATAGCGAGGAAGCTGCGGCAACAGCCAAAACCATTCAAGAAACTTACGACAAGGAATCGGCTGACAGCCGTGCCTACGTTGGTGGAATTGAAATTCTCTACAACTCAATCAATAGCCAAATTCGAGAAGATTTAAAACTGGCTGAAGCGATCGCAATTCCGTTAAACATCCTGATGTTGATGTTCGTGTTTGGTGCTGCCGTAGCAGCTGGCCTTCCAATGGTTGTCGCACTGGGATCTATAACTGGATCTTTCTTTGTTCTTTACATAATTACCCGGTTTACGGATGTTTCGGTATTTGCCTTGAACTTGATTACAGGATTAGGGCTTGGGTTAGGAATTGACTACGCCTTATTGATCGTTAATCGATTCCGCGAAGAACTTGCTCGAACTAATGATGTAGCCGCCTCAGTTATAAAGACTGTTGCAACTGCAGGTCGTACGGTCTTCTTCTCGGGACTCACAGTTGCACTAGTACTTTCCTCGATGCTGCTATTCCCGCAGTATTTCTTGAAGTCTTTCGCCTATGCCGGCGTAAGTGTTGTGTTGTTTGCTGTTTTAGCTTCGATGATTGCCTTGCCTGCTGTTCTGGCATTACTTGGACACAATGTTGATAAGGCTAAAGTTCGTCGTGGCGATTTGAAGCCAAAAGAATCTGGTGCTTGGTCATGGCTTGCGGCGGCAGTAATGAAGCGTCCGGCCATCGTGATTATTGGTACCGTCACATTATTGTTAACACTTGCTTCGCCGGCATTAAATGCAAAATTTAGCCAAGTTGATGACCGGGTTCTCTCAGCTTCAAATCCTGCAGCAATTGCCTCGGCTCAGATTCGAGATCGATTTGAAAGCCAGGTGCCAATTGAAGTTCTCGTGCCAATCGCTGCAACTAGTTCTCAAGTAAACGATTACGCACTAAAACTGGCTGCCGACCCACACGTAACCAGCGCCATAACTGGTGACTCGTTTATCGAAGGCTCAGTAATTTCGCCAATACCGCCGGAACAGGCAGTTGCTGCGTCGGCTGCGCATCATCGAATCACGCTATACAGCGATATCGAATCTCGAAATATAGATGCCAAGGACTTAATCACTCGGTTACGGGCAATTCCTGCACCAGTTGATGGAACATTAATCGGTGGCCAAGCTGCAGTCTTTACCGATTCCCAAAATGGTATTTCGGATAACTTGCCAATTGTCTTGGGCTGGCTTGCCTTAGCTACCTTGATAATTCTGTTTATGTTTACCGGCAGCGTAGTGCTCCCAGTAAAAGCCGTGATACTCAACATGTTGAGTTTAGGAGCCACTCTTGGATTATTAGTATGGGTTTTCCAAGATGGTAATGCCATGTGGTTAGTTGGAGACTTTACTGTTACCGGGGCACTCGACACTTCAACTTTAGTATTAGTTGCGATCGTTGCCTTTGGACTATCGATGGACTACGAGTTGTTCTTGCTTTCCAGAATCAAAGAGGAACATGACAACGGTGCAGACACCACAAAATCTGTAACTGTTGGATTACAGAAGTCTGGTCGCATCATTACCGCTGCCGCTGTACTTATTGCCATCGTGTTTGCCTGCTTTATGACAAGTAGCGTCACTAGCATCAAAATGCTTGGTCTAGGAATCGCATTTGCGATCATGTTAGATGCCACGGTTGTACGAGGATTACTGGTACCAGCGTTAATGCGAGTTGCCGGAAACTGGAACTGGTGGGCACCTAAGCCACTTCGCAAATTCCATCAAAAGTTTGGCATCTCTGATTAATCCTGGTGGTAGGGCTATTTTCCAAAACTTATCTGCCACAATGAACTATGACTAGCTCCCAGACAACCAATCCGCAAATCAATCTGGCTAAGTTCGCCTGGATGTCAATCATCGTCAGCGTCATTGTCTTTGGTATCAAAATGGCAGCTTGGTGGACTACTGGCTCAGTAGGCCTACTTTCGGATGCATTGGAGTCAACAGTAAACATCGTTGCTGCAGTAGTTGCGTTATTCGCCCTACGCACTTCCATGAAGCCAGCAGATGCAGAACATCACTTCGGCCGAGGTAAAGCAGAATACTTCTCAGCCTCCATTGAGGGATTCATGATCCTGTTGGCTGCCCTAATCATTGTTTTCACTGCCATCGAACGAATCATGACACCTCGCGCTTTAGAACAAATTGGCTGGGGATTAACAATCTCTACGGTAGCTGCAGTGATAAATGGAGGCGCAGCGCTAATCCTGTTACGTGCTGGAAAATTACATCGCTCACCTGTATTAGTTGCTGACGGTAAGCACCTGCTAACGGATGTCTGGACATCAGTGGGTGTAATCGTTGGTGTTGGCTTAGTGGTAGTCACCGGTTGGAATCGACTAGATGGTGTGGTGGCGCTAGCAGTTGGTTTGAACATCATTGTTACTGGGGTGAATTTATTGCGTAGCAGTACTGCTGGGTTAATGGATAAAGCCCTGTCAGATGAAGACCACCTGAAAATCGTTGAGGTGTTGACCAAATATGAAAGCGACACCGTAAAGTTTCATGCTTTACAAACCCGGGAAGCAGGACGGCAACGGTTTGTTTCCATGCACGTTTTAGTTCCGGGTGCTTGGACAATCCAAAAAGGTCATGACCTATCCGAGGAATTAGAAGCCGACATCATTCGCGATCTTCCAAACACGGTCGTTACAACCCATGTTGAACCGCTTGAAGATGAGCGCTCTTGGGCAGATGAACCCGAAGGCCAGCATCGCTGGAAGTAATTAAGCGGACTTTACTTCTTTAGCAACTCGTCGTTCCGTAATAAACGACATGAGTGGAATAGTTCCAGCCAACATGATCAAAATAGTTTTCCCAAAGGTCCACTTAAGTTTTGTTGAAAGCATGAAAGTTGCCACCACGTACACAGGGAACAAATATCCATGAGCAGTCCAAGCTGCTACATAAAAGGTCGGTTCTGGATTCCCTAGCCCTCTAACGGAAATTAACAACAGGGTAAGTACGAGCAAAACCGTTCCGACAACGATGGCCATGATCCGATAGAACATCCACTGCTTGGCGAAATCTTCAGTTTTAATTGTCATGGCTTAAGTCTGCATGATCTTTTGCAATTTGGGCCAATTGGACCTCATCCCGCGCCACACGGATCCACATAAAACAAACAATTACTGCAAACAAGATCCAATTAAACGTGTACATGACATTTCGCCAATTCAATCCTTGCGAAATTGGTTCAGTAAAAATAGGTGTGACAAGTTCCAATTCAGCCGATTTTGCAGTGGCAACCAAGTAGCCATCATGGGCAATTGTTCGGGAGTTGGCAACAATCATCGCTGTAGTTAGCGGCTTGATTCCATTGACTAACTTAAGTCCAGGAAAATCTTCACTCGGTTGCATTACACCGGTGATGGTATCCACACCGTTAGCAGTAGGTAAATCTTCGACTGACGTAGCAAATCCTCGTACCACTCCCAAACTCGAGCCATCATCTAGTTCCATAATGTCTACGACCCAATACCCAATTGGTATCGCCCATTCCGAAATTACTTCAGATGCCGGATCTGGATTCACCATTTCGGGACCATTACTAACGCGCTCTGGCATAAGTATGCGTTCGTTTGGTTGCCAAGTACCGGTTACTGAGGTTGGCATAGCTACGGATTCCACCGGCAAGTAATCGCGGAGTGGACTTAATTCGGCAAAAGTTTTTACTTCGGTATTAGTACTCGCGGTTTGAATATGTGCTCGATCCCATTGCCAAGCAGCCAACACCAAACAAGCTGCAACCGCTAATGCGCCGAGGATGTGTATCGCGATTAATCGCAGAGTTAAATATCGACTCATAGTGAATTATTGTTCAGAGTCATCCTGCTGGAAGTTAACTTTCTTGATGTGACGATTAAAGCTAAATAACAGCAACACAACTGCAATGGTTAGCAACAAAAAGACAATGCCGCCTAGCGGGCCAGGGTTTACCTTCGAGGAATCAAATGAGGTAGAGGATGGAAATGGCTCAGTAGTACCGGTGGCAACTGAACTAATAAATCTAAACATTTACTCTCCCCTTAACCCAGTGAACAGGTCATCTGATTCAACAATTTCACCAATTCGCGAAAAAGCAAGTTCAAATTCCTCAGTTGGCCAAATCGTCGACAAAGTCTCGTTTGAAAGTGCAAACCAACTGCCGTTGGGATCAATTTGGGTTTCGTGTGCTTTTAGTGCTGCTTCTCTGACTGGGAACCAATTCGAACAATGCACCCGTGTGGTTACTCGACTCGAAGTTAAGTCCTCGTCTTCCCACTCGTCTAACCATTCTTGATACGGCGATTCAATCCCAAGCTCTAGGCAAGCATCATGCATGGTTTGAACTCTTAGTTTGGAAAATCCATGGTTGTAGTAAATCTTTGCTGCGGCCCACGGCTCAAGATCTGATTTGTAACTTGGGTCAGCAGCTTTCTCCCAAGCAAACATTGCAACTTCATGTGTTCTGATGTGATCTGGATGTGGGTAGCCACCATTTTCGTCATAAGTAGTAATTACATGCGGTTTAAACTCACGAACAATTTCAACAAGTGGTGCGCTAACTAATTCAAGTGGCAGATCTGCAAAGCAACCTTTTGGAAGCGGTGGCTTCGGGTCACCGTCAGGCCAACCTGAATCTTCGAAACCAAGCCAGCGATGTGAAATTCCTAAAATTTCAGCAGCTTTTTGCATTTCACTTCTGCGCACTTGCGCGATATCGCGTTCACCCAAATCAAAACCTGGATTCAAGATATCTCCGCGTTCGCCACCGGTACAACTCACAACCATTACCTGCACGCCTTCACTGACGTACTTTGCAGTCGAAGCGGCACCCTTACTGGATTCATCATCCGGGTGGGCATGTACGGCCAACAGCCGAAGTGGCTCATTTGGGCGTGGCAACGGAACTGCAGATTCTGACATGACTCCATTCTCTCCTATCTGAGATAAAGCCGTATTCTGGAGTAAGCATGCAAAAAGATTCTGAGCTCCCAGAGCACCTAAAACTGCGTTACGGTATCCGCCGCAGGCGCGTAGTCCCGGTACTTGTTGGGGTACTGATTGCTGGTGTCGTTTCTGGGAGTTTGGCTTATGCCAGTTTTCGGCAACAAAACCCAAGCGTCAGTGCCCAGTTGCTTGCCTTTGATGTGATTTCCCCGACTCAAGTAAATGTGACTTGGGAGGTATCCCGCGGTGCCGAATTAACTAGCTACTGCGTGATTCGAGCCCAAGATGAGCAACGCACAGATGTTGGCTACGCAATTGTTACGGTTGCTGGTGGAACGACTTATGAGCAGCTCACTTATCCACTAGTAACTAATGGTCAAGCCGTATTGGCGGAAGTTTTGGGCTGTGGAAATACAAAAGAAATGCGGGTTCCCCCACCAGATTTCCCACCAGGAGTGAAGATTCCAGACCAACCGGCACCAGGAGTCGCACCAACTGCCTAAATGCGCGTAATCTCTATCGAGTGAACGAAGTATGGCTAACCCAAGAAGCATTCGATCGACTCAAGTCTGAGTTAGAGCATCGAAGCGGCGACCTGCGCGAGGAAATTAAGGCACGTATTGCTGCTGCTCGCGAAGAAGGCGACTTAAAAGAAAATGGTGGTTACCACGCTGCCCGCGAGGAGCAGGGAAAGAACGAAGGCCGCGTTCGCCAACTAACCAAGATGCTAGAAACGGCACAAATTGGAACACCTGACATTGAAGAAGGCATCGTTTCGCAAGGCATGGTCGTAACAGTTAACTTCCCTGACTTAGATGACACCGAAACTTTTCTACTGGGTTCCCGCGAAGAAGCCGCACATACTTCAATCGATGTCTACTCGCCGACTAGCCCGATGGGCGCGGCAGTACTGAACCAAGAAGTTGGTGCAGAAATTTCCTACGAAACTCCGTCCGGTAAGACATTACGTATCGTAATTGTCTCTGCCGAGCTTTACGTTCCGTAGACCTACTTATTGCGCGTTTTGAAAGCGCGCACAGCAAGCGGTGCGAAAATCGCTAATAGCAGGAATGAATAAGCAAAAGAAAGTTGCACTGGGTAGCGTTCAGGGAATGAATCTCCCAGCAACGGAGTTGGATTTCCAAACAACTCGCGAGCTGCTAGCGCTAAACATGAAACTGGATTCCACAATACAAATGGTTGTAGCCAACCTGGCATGGTGGCAACTGGGGTAAAGATATTTGACGCGAAAGTGAATGGAAAAATCCACGCCAAACCTGCGGTGCCAGCAACCTCAGAATTTGGCATGTGCAAGCCGATCCAAGCGCCAACCCAAGTAATCGAATAAGCAAAAGTTGCAAACATCAAGTAAGCCAAGGCTGCATCTGAAGCGCCGTTATGAATTCTCCAGCCCACTGCGAAACCAGTAATTGAAAGAATGATGATTACCAAAATGTTTTGAAGAAGCGATGCCAAAGTGTGTCCGGTGAGCACTGCACCTGGTCGCATTGGCAAGGAGCGGAATCTATCCATAATTCCCTTGCTGGCATCTTCGGTAATTCCAACCGTTATTCCAGCGACTGCAAACATCACAGTCTGAGCCAAAATTCCTGGAATCAAATATTCGCGGTATGACTGGGCGCCATTTGGACCAACATCAATTGCTCCACCAAAGACAAAGGCAAACAATAGGACAAACATTACGGGCTGAATCAGTGCAAAGAAAAGCGATTCCGGAACTCGAGTGATTTTTAGTAAGTGTCGGCGGGAAACTGAAATGCTGTCCGTAATCAACCAGCCAAAACGTGGGCGCGGTGCAGTCGATTCGGTTACGGATTGTGATGTCAGAGTACTCATGATTAGCTCCTGGCCTTTCGTCCGCGACGTCCCTTTGCCGGCGCTGAATTTTCTTCATTCACTTCAGTTGCATGACCAGTAAGACTTAGGAATACGTCATCAAGTGTTGGTCTGCGAAGTGCAATGTCGGCAATCGCAATTTTGTTTTCATCAAGTTTCCGCACGATGTTCACGATTGCAGTAGAGCCACCAGCAACTGGCAGCAACACAGTCTTGGTGACATCTTCAGTTGTGGCGGGCGCAGAACCAAATTCTTTGATTAGCTCAGCAGCCCTAGAAATATCACTAACATTTTCCAGAACAATTTCAATTCGATCGCCACCAACTTGTGACTTCAATTGATCGGAGGTGCCTTGTGCAATTACGTTTCCGTGGTCTAGCACCACAATGCGATCAGCAAGTTGGTCGGCTTCTTCAAGGTACTGAGTAGTCAATAACACTGTGGTGCCATCAGCCACCAAAGCTTCAATTACTTCCCACATACCTTGGCGACTTCGTGGATCTAAACCAGTGGTTGGCTCATCCAGGAACAGCACGTTGGGGCGACCAATTAATGATGCGGCAAGATCGAGCCTTCGACGCATTCCACCTGAGTAGCCTTTGATGCCACGATCGGCAGCATCAGTGAGATCGAATCGATCCAATAATTCAGCAGCCCGTTTAGCGGCATCGAATTTACTTAAGTGAAAAAGGCGACCGAATAATTCCAGATTTTCCCGGCCCGTTAAGTACTCATCCACCGCGGCATACTGCCCGGTTAGACCAATGACACTTCGAACATCATCTTGCTGTGTTGCTACATCAAAGCCACCAACAGTTGCTGATCCACTATCGGCTTGAAGCAAGGTTGCAAGGATTCGCACTGTCGTGGTTTTGCCAGAACCATTTGGTCCCAGTAAGCCAAGGACAGTTCCTTGCTCAACTTCGATGTCGATTCCATTAAGTGCAACGACATCTCCATAAGCTTTCGCCAATCCTGATGCTTTAATTGCCAGAGTCATATTCGCCTAAATCCTTAAGGGGGGTTATTTCTACCCCTAACTTACCAATGGAAGAGTGCACAATATTCTTGCATTCCACCAAGGGCTGAATCACTATTGAAACTTGGCAATTAGATTGTTAAGCCTGTCCGTGCCAACATTGACTAGTGAAACCAGTGAACCTTGATGACATCCGAGATGCGGCCTCGCTCCTTGATGGTGTGATACGTCACACGCCTAGCCTTTCTGCTGGCTGGATTGAGAAGAAATACGGCGTAAGTGTTTCCTTTAAGTGTGAAAATTTACAGCGTGCTGGGTCCTTTAAAATTCGTGGCGCATACAACCGAATTGCTCGACTATCTGAAGCCGAGCGGGCTCGAGGAGTTGTTGCTGCTAGCGCCGGTAATCACGCGCAAGGTGTTGCCCTAGCTGCGCAGATTCTTGGGATAGAAGCCACAATCTTTATGCCACTTGGGGCGCCACTGCCTAAGTACCAAGCCACCGTTGGCTATGGCGCTACTGTGAAATTTCATGGCAAAACAATTGATGAAACTTTAGTTGCAGCGATTGAGTTTTCTGAACAGTCCGGAGCTGTATTCATCCATCCCTTTGACCACGAACATATTGTTGCCGGCCAAGGAACTATGGGACTGGAAATTCTGGAACAGAATCCCGATGTAAAAACGGTTGTGGTTTGCACCGGTGGCGGCGGACTACTTGCCGGCACTGCCCTTGCAATTAAAAGTTTGCGCCCCGACATAAAAGTAATTGGAGTTCAAGCCGAAATGGCTGCCGCGTATCCACCGTCCCTGGCTGCTGGCTCACCGCAAATGTTGCCGCGGATGTCGACTATGGCTGATGGTATTGCGGTTGGAAAGCCTGGTGATGTTCCATTCAAAATCATTTCCGAATATGTAGATGAGATCCGCACAGTCAGTGAAGCTTCCTTGGCCCGTGCCTTGTTGCTTACGCTAGAGCGAAGCAAACTACAAGTTGAACCAGCGGGTATTGCCGCAGTTGCTGCGATCTTGGATGATCCTGAAGCTTTTGACGGGCCAGTTGTAGCGAGCCTGTCTGGTGGAAATATCGATCCGCTCTTGTTGAATCGAGTACTTCGCACCGGCCTTGCGACCTCGGGCAGATTCTTAATGGTCCAAGTTCGATTAGCGGATCAACCAGGTGCATTAGCTAAATTGGTTAGTTGTGTTGGCGACATGGGCACTAACATCATTCAGGTTTCTCATACCCACATGAATCCTGCATTGGCAATTAGTGAAGTTGACGTGGAACTTGAGCTCGAAACTCGTGGCTTTGAACACCGTGAGCAAATTTTGAATCAGATCATTGCGCAGGGCTTTGAAGTGGTGACTCACTACTAATCATGCGCAATCTCCTAGATCGTTACTTCAAAGATTTACCTGCTGAAGTTCCAGTTTTAACTGCTGTCGCATTTTGCGTTGCACTTGGATTTGGCATTGTGGCGCCAATCATTCCCGTCTTTGCCCAGTCTTTTGACGTCTCGGCATTTGCTGCAAGTTCGGTCATTAGCGTTTTTGCCTTGATGCGGTTTGTTAGCGCCGCGCCTAGCGGTTGGTTAGTTAACAAAATTGGAGAACGCAGTGTGCTCTGGATCGGCTTGAGTATTGTTGCGCTTTCTAGTGCACTTGCCGGGGTATCCCAATCCTTTGAGCAACTAATCCTGTTGCGTGGCATTGGCGGCACGGGTTCAGCCATGTTCACTGTTTCGTCGATGTCTTTGCTGTTACGTACCGTCGATTCTGCACATCGCGGCCGCGCTGCCAGCACTTATCAAAGTGGCTTTCTTTTTGGTGGTCTTGCTGGGCCAGCAGTAGGTGGTCTTATTGTTGGAATCAGTATTCGAGCTCCATTCTTTGTGTACGCAGCGACATTGACGGCGGCGGCATTGACTGCCTATTTCGCGCTACCCAAGGGCTTGGGTCATCCAACTAAAGATGCTTCCCAAGCTACGGAATTACAAGAACCAGCAATGGCCCTACGAGCTGCACTAAAGTTTCGCGCATACTGGACTGCACTCGTAGTGAATCTTTCAAGCGGCATGACTTCCTTTGGGTTGCGATCAGCTTTAATCCCACTTTTTGTTGTTTCGGTACTCCAAAAAAGTCCTGCCACATCTAGCTACGGATTTCTTGCTACCAGCATTGTGCAGGCATCCTTGTTGATGCCTGCTGGGCGAATGACAGACACTAAAGGCCGCAAGCCTTCAATGATTATTGGCTCTCTGGCACTTGTTGCAGCGATGCTGTGTTTGGTAATGAGCGAAACACTGATTGGTTTTTACAGCGCCATGGTTGCAATGGGTGTCGGCGCAGCATTCTTGGGTGGTGCACCGTCTGCCGTAGTTGGCGACATAGTTGATGGCAAAAAGGGCGGGCCTGTTGTTGCTACTTATCAAATGATGAGTGACCTAGGAATTGTTGCTGGGCCGCTATTGTTCGGCTACTTAGCAGATACAACAGGTGGCTTTGAGTGGCCGTTCTTGGCAAGTTTGCTCGTGGCTGCAGCAACGAGTGTGCTCGTTATGTTTATGCCCGAAACACGTAAGCCAAAAGTTCTGGCTGCTGCCGCAAGTTAGTTAGTTGCCATTTCTGGTAACAAAATTCCAGTGTGAGCATGGCAATCATAACCGTTTGGGTTCTTAATTAAGTATTGCTGATGATATTCCTCGGCATACCAAAACTTAAAATTGCTCGCTGGCGCTAACTCGGTAGTTATCGAATCAAATCCTTTACTTACTAATACTGAGTTGTATGCGTCACGAGTCTGTCGAACTAAATTCTCTTGACTTGAGTTAGTCCAATAAACCGCACTGCGATACTGCGTTCCGATGTCATTGCCTTGGCGATTGCCTTGAGTTGGATCGTGGTTTTCCCAGAAGCATTTAAGCAAGTCATATACCGATGTCTTAGTTGGATCATATGCAACTAAGACAATTTCACTGTGGCCAGTTGTTCCAGTGCAAACTAATGGATATGTTGGATCACTTGCAGTTCCACCCATGTAACCAACCGCTGTGCTGACTACCCCAGGTATGACCCAGAGTTTCTTTTCTGCTCCCCAGAAACAACCCATACCGAAGTAAATAACTTCAGTACCTTGTGGCCATGGGCCGCGGATATCGGAATTCAAAACTAGGTGCATTTCGCTCATGACACTACTTTGCCAAGGTTTTGAAGTTTTCGCACATACAAAAAGGGGCCAGCAATGCCGGCCCCTTTTGTTTGGTTAATTATGGATTAATCGCGACCCTGCAAAATAGCTAGGAGGCGAAGTAATTCTAGGTATAGCCAAACCAGAGTTACCATCAAACCAAAGGCCATCCGCCAGGATTCTTTCTCTGGTGCTCCAGCTGCAATAGTTTGGGTGATCAGTTCGAAGTCCATAACCAATGAGAATGCAGCTAAGCCCACGCCTGCAACACAAAGTAATAAACCAAGCTGGCCGACGCCGTAGAAGCCCCAGCCACTACCCACGCCAACGACCATCGAAATCAAAGACGCAATGGCAATCACCAGATACGAAACCATGGCAACCATGAATACCTTTTTGAACTTGCCATTAACTTTGATGATTCCGGACTTGTACAGGAACAACATGGTGCCGAATGCAATTAGCGTTCCCATTACGGCCTGCGAAACTAAGTTTGGCGCGGTATCGGCATAAGCCATGGAATACCACTTGCTAATGCCGCCCAGGAATACACCTTCAGCTGCGCCGTAAGCCAGCACTAAAGCTGGGCTGACTTCCTTTTTAAAGATGTTTGCTAAGGAAAGTCCCAGCCCTACAAATAGTGCT
>CANJRK010000008.1 GCA_947476765.1 Actinomycetota bacterium | reverse complement strand
TTTCGAATACCCCATCAGCAACCGTAAAGCCATGATCTAAAACACTGATGGTTGCTTGTGCAGTGGGAACCAATTCACCATTAACCCAATAATGCGTTATCTGCATATTCATTAGCCTACGTTGGATTCTCTATGCATAGCCGCAATGTCCAGTAGTCGGCTGGCCTTTAGCTCGGTCTCGTTCCACTCTCCTTGTGGGTCGCTCCCCCAAGTTATGCCTGCACCAGTTCCGAAATTGATTACGGGCACACCATTGTGAGTGCTTTGCCAGAAAGTTCGAATACCTACCGCCAGCTGTGCTGTGTGATTGTCTGCGTTCACCCAACCAAATGCGCCGCAGTATATATCGCGCGGTGCGGCTTCCAGGCGAGAGATTATTTCCAGCGCGCTACTTTTCGGAGCCCCACTTACTGACCCTGGGGGCGAAAGTGCCTGCAATACTTCAGACCACGAAGTTAAGTCAGGCAATACACCCTCAATGTCAGATACTAAATGAACCAAGCCAGGGTGTTCTTCAAGTCGAAGTAACTCAAGAACTGCTACCGAGCCTGCTTGGCAAACTTGACCAAGATCATTACGAACTAAATCAACAATCATGATATTTTCAGCATTGTCTTTTTCGAGTAGTTCGCTAGCAACTCTGGCCGTACCTTTAATCGGGCTAGAGCGAAGTGTCTGACTGTGACGCGACAAAAATAACTCTGGCGAAGCGCTAACGATTCTTACATCGCTGGCTAAGCCCGTCAGACTGGCAGGAACTTGCAGTGCACTTAAATATGGTGCTGGATTATGTTCACGCAACAAACGCCATAGGCCAACCGCGTTTAGATTTGTTTGAAGTGGAGCTGATAGCACTCGACAGAGATTTGCTTGATAGACCCAGCCGCGCGCAATATCTTGACGAATTGTTTCGACTGCCTCGCGATATACCTGCTCTGACATGGAGGATGTCCAGCTGAAAACTGGGATGCCATTTGGTTGGGCACCAATGTCGTGAAATCCTAAATCGCTCAATACTCCTAAATCCAACGCCTGGACTTGATCGAACCGAAACGCTTTAAAATCGCCCTCAAAGGTGTGGGTTACTGCCCACCAGCCACCTTGATCTAATCGCTTGATGTCACTAGTGGCTTCGCAAAATCCAGTTGCCATATAGTCGCCAAAAATCGCGACAGCTTGGTCCTGGCTCATGTGTCCACTTTACGAACCAATGCGGGCTGACTTTGAACCCATACCGTAATTGGGCTAAGGTAACGGGGTCAGGCTAAGCCTGTACGCGGATGTGGCTCAGTGGTAGAGCATCACCTTGCCAAGGTGAGGGTCGCGGGTTCGAATCCCGTCATCCGCTCGGAAGAGCTCACATTGGGCTACCCCGGTGGAGTGGCCGAGAGGCGAGGCAAGGGACTGCAAATCCCTGTACACGGGTTCAAATCCCGTCTCCACCTCGTAGTGAATGACGCTACAAAATTGAATAAGACATAAGTAACTGATTTAACACATCGGTCGATTGGCGCAGTTGGCTAGCGCGCTTCCTTGACATGGAAGAGGTCACAGGTTCAAGTCCTGTATCGACCACCATTTATTGATCAAACCAGGTCAGGAGATCATGCTCATGGATTCTGATCATAATCTTGACGTGAACTTGACAACATTAGCCCAGATTGCTGCTCATTATGATGCCCCAGAAACCACTTGGGTAAGAGCCAACATGATCACCTCGCTAGATGGACATTTTGTTGGTGCAAATAATACTTCTCGAGATCTAACTGGGCCAGCAGACTTTAAGTTACTGCTACTACTTCGAGCACTTTCTGATGTGGTTCTCGTGGGTGCCACTACAGCGCGTCAAGAGAATTATCGCTCGCCTATACCGCGTACGGAATTTGAATTTCTCGCAAGGCCAACTCCAAGGTTGGCGATAGTAAGTCAGTCACTGCAGTTTGATTTGGATTCAAATCTATTCAGCGCCAGCCAGGAACCCACAATCATTATCAATGTCGGTGATTCACAGCCGGCTACCGAACTTACCAACCGTGCTCAAGTCATTTCCATTGACCACGTAGCTAACTTTGGAACGGGCGTCATTGCGGCATTATCAGAAATTGGCCTTACTAAAGTCACCTGTGAGGGTGGTCCAAAACTTCTTCGTGAATTGCTCTCAGCAAATGCAATAGATGAATATGATTTAACGATTTCGCCGATTCAGGTTGGTGGAATAGCAACAACGGCTGATTGTTTGCCAACTGACTGGCATCTAGTTGGGACTGCGAGCGCAGATGACTATCAATTCCAAAGATTTTTCAACAGGCGCGCTGGCTAGTAATTGCAATAGTCTTTACTCATGGTCGAAAAAGTTATCAAGTCAGACGAACAATGGCGCAGTGAGTTAAGTGCAGAAGAATATCGCGTGTTACGCGAGGCCGGAACTGAAGCGCCGTTTATAGGTGAATACACAGATACTGAGACCGAAGGCATCTACGCTTGTCGCGCTTGCGGTGCCGAACTATTTCGCAGCGATTCGAAGTTCCATAGCGGATGTGGCTGGCCATCATTCTTTACGCCACTTGCTGCCGAGAGCGTTATCGAGATTAAGGATATGTCGCATGGCATGGTAAGAACTGAAATTCGCTGCGCTGCTTGCGACTCTCACCTTGGTCACGTATTCGAAGGTGAGGGGTATAAAACTCCCACTGATTTGAGGTACTGCATCAACTCAGTGTCAATGACACTTGTTGCTCCTAAATAGCGCGTTGCTACCCCATCGAAATTAGTGCCACGCCAGAGAAGGTAAAAACAATTCCTAAGTACTGAACTGGAATTAGTCGCTCCTTGTGAATCCACCAAGCCAGCAAGACTGTGACAATTGGATACAACGACCCCAGTACCGCTACTACTGAAAGTAATCCCAGTGAGGCTGCAAACGCGAACAAAATGTTGGCACCGGCATCGGTAATTCCAATTAAGGCCAAAATGGGTAGATCCTGTTTGACTAGGCCACCGAGAGTTCGTAATGCAATTGCTATTAGCGCAACAACAATAAACTGTGTGGCGCGCATCGAAACAATTGTCATTGTGGGATTGATCTGTCCACCTTTTGCCATGAAGTAAACACAGATGCCGAAAGTTAGTGCAGCAAATAGCGCCAAGAAAACTGGTCGCGGATCAACTTTGCCATTGAGTTCTGGTCCACTAGCTAAAATTACGCCCACCAGTGCTACTGCGATACCTACAAGTTGAATCGAAGCTGGCCGCTCACCTTGCGCCAGGCCGATTGTCACAGGCACAACTGCGCTCAGCGACGAAATTGGGGCAACAATTCCCATTTGTCCGGTAGCAAGTGCGGTGTAAAAACCAACTAATCCAAGTAGACCCATCGCCCCAGCAATGGCTCCGTTGAACCAAACCGTTGAACTCCAAGTCCAGTATCCAAGCGCTAGCGCAAGAGTTGCTGAGAAAAATAGCCCGAAGCTTTGTGAACCACCGATAACGGCAAGTGCCTTACGTCGCTTACTGAGCGTGCCACCCAAAAAATCGGCCAAACCCCAAACCAAACTAGATAACAGGGCAAGTACTACCGGCATTCGGTTAGCCTATCCGACCGCGCGCCTAGGCCAACAACTTGCACTTGGTTCATATGCTTAGAAGCAATGAGAACTACTGGAGCAGGTGCATCGATTGTGGACGTATGGGATGGCGCTATTGCTAGCCTAAAAAACCCACAACTTCGTCCAGAATTCGTCATCGAGGAAGTTCCAGCGCCGCAACGTCTAGCGCCTCACAGCATTGCGATATCAGTTGAAGTTATAGATGCCGATGATGAAGAGTTAGCTTTAGGACGCTTCATCGTGCTCCACGACCCAGAGGGTCAAGAAACTTGGGACGGCCCATTTCGCGTTGTCACCTTTGTGCGAGCAGCTATCGAATCTGACGTAGTTACTGATGACTTGTTCGATGAAGTTGCCTGGTCTTGGTTAATAGACGCGCTCGGTGATTCTGGCGCGGAGTATCACAACGTTTCTGGAACGGTTACGCGCACTGTATCCCGATCATTTGCTGGCTTGGAAGATCGCTCGACTGATACAGATTTGGAGATTCGAGCTTCTTGGTCACCAGATTCCGCAGATCTGTCGCTCCACCTCAAGGGATGGCTAGCGCTGGTTGAGAAAACTTCTGGCCTTACTCCGCTGCCGGAAGGCGTTGCGGCGCTTTCTCGAAAGCGTTAACTATTTTTTATGACACAGCGGACTAAAAATGAAATTGCTGAAGGCACTGAACCCGAATCAACCAGCATCAAGATTGTTGCACCTCGTGAGGGATTGCCACAGATTGTTACAACTGACCAGCAATTATCTGAATTGATTGCGGCAATAGCGGCAGGTTCTGGACCGGTTGCCCTTGATGCTGAGCGTGCCAGTGGATTTAAGTATTCACAGCGAGCATATCTAATACAACTGCGAAGAAACGGTTCTGGGTCACACTTGATCGATCCAACATGTTTTGCGAATTTAGCCCCTCTGCAAGAATCGCTCACTGGCGTTGATTGGATTTTGCATGCGGCATCTCAAGATTTGGTTTGTTTGGCAGAAGTCGGGTTGTCGCCAACTGCACAATTGTTTGATTCTGAACTTGCTGGACGAATCCTTGGGTATGAAAGAGTTGGGCTAGGTCCATTGCTTGAAACCCAACTTGGATTCTCACTAGCCAAGGAACACAGCGCAGCCGATTGGTCCACTCGCCCACTGCCTGAGTCTTGGTTAAATTACGCAGCACTTGATGTCGAATTCTTGATCGAACTTTGGGAATTGCTAGCTGCAAAACTGCACGAGGCAGAAAAATACCATTGGGCAATCCAAGAGTTTGATCACGTTATGCGTACTACTGGACCAATTGAGCGCGTTGATCCGTGGCGGCGTACATCTGGCATGCATGTTATTCGAAAACCAAGGGAATTGGCAGTAGTGCGCGAGGTTTGGCACACCCGGGATGCAATTGCGCGGGATGCTGACATCGCGCCAGGTCGAATCTTGTCCGACTCTCATATTGTCACTTTGGCCAGTTCTGGGATGAGTACTGTTTCGGAACTAAAGTCGCTGTCATTTATGCATCTGCGGAACGTAAAGCGCCATGCAAATTCTTGGATCGAGGCGGCCATGCGCGCACATGAACTCCCCGACTCTGATCTTCCACCGCTAAAACTGCCCGCATCCGGTCCTCCCGCACCTAGGAACTGGGAATCTAGAAACCCACAAGCTTGGCGACGTTTGGAATTTACCCGAGCAGCACTTGTTGAGATCGCCACCAAGCTTGAACTTCCTACGGAAAATTTGATGACGCCCGAGACGGTTCGCAAGGTTTTGTGGGCACCGCCTGAAACCCCGTCCGAGCTAAGAATTATGCTTGCGCAATTGAACGCCAGACCATGGCAAATTGAAATTGTTGCACCAGTTTTGGAAGTCGCTATCTGGCAACTTCCTAGCACGGCCGAAACTAGCGAACTTTAGATTTAAGTCCCTGCTCGATAGTGGCTGCAATACCTTGGGCATCTAGATGCAACTTCTGCAAAATTGATTTACGAGATGCGTGATCCAAGAATCTCTTTGGTATTCCCAGCGACATGACACGAGTTGCCGAATTATTCACTCGAAGTGCGCTGCCAATTGCTTCGCCAATGCCGCCGTCGACTAAGCCGTCTTCGATTGATACGACATAATCGCGGTCACTCAGATATTCGATTAAACCGGCACTAACAGGCAAAACCTGAACCGGATCTACCACTTCAACTGAGTAACCATTGGATTGCAATGTCTTAGCTGCTTCAAGTGCTGAAGTTGCCATTGCACCAATTGCCACAATGCAGACATCGGGATTGGAGTGCGAGACAAGAACATCAGCAAAGCCAAGTGAGTTAATCGCTGGAATGTCAGCCGGCACCGCGCCTTTAGAGAACCTAATAACGGTTGGGTGATCAGATTTATCAAGGCACTTTCGAAGCGCAGCAACTAATTGCGCCCCGTCGCGCGGTGCAAATAGCTCCAAATTCGGCACTACGCGCAGCAATGCCATATCCCACATGCCGTTATGGCTGGCTCCATCGTCGCCAGTAACTCCAGAGCGATCAAGGGCAAAAGTCACTCCAGCATCATGAAGCGCGCAATCCATAATTACTTGGTCAATGGCCCGATTTAAGAATGTTGAGTAAATCGCTATTACAGGATGTAAGCCAGCATGTGCCATACCTACTGCACTAGTAACTGCATGTTGTTCGGCAATGCCAACATCAAACGTGCGCTCCGGGAATTTTCCGGCGAAGGAATCAAGTCCTGTTGGACCTAACATCGCCGCGGTAATTGCTACCACATCCTGGCGTTCTCCCCCGATTGCGACTAACTCTTGGGAAAATATCGATGTCCATGAAGTGGCTGCTTGCGATAGTGGTTTGCCGGTATCTGGATCAACTACGCCAACTGCGTGGAAACGATCAGCTTCATCAGTTTCGGCTGGCGTATATCCGCGACCCTTTTCCGTAATTACGTGAACAATAACTGGCCCGCCGAAATCCCGTGCCCGCTGGAAAGCAAACTCCATGTCGGTTATGTTGTGGCCATCGATTGGACCAATGTATTTAAGTCCAAGATCTTCAAATAGGCCCTGTGGTGCTACAAAATCTTTGATACCTTTTTTCATTCCGTGCAGTGCATCGTAAACCGGCGCGCCCACGACTGGAGTACGTTCGAGAACGGATTTACCCCAGTCCAGAAATCTCTCATAGCCCTTTGTGGTGCGCAGGGTTGCTAAGTGCCTTGCCATGCCACCAATTGTTGGCGAGTAAGAACGTTCGTTGTCATTGACCACGATCACAATTGATCGATCCGAGCCATCGGCAATATTATTTAGCGCTTCCCAAGTCATGCCGCCGGTAAGTGCGCCATCTCCGACAACTGCAACTACGTGTCGATCTGATTCTCCGTGAATCTCAAATGCTTTTGCGATGCCATCGGCATAAGAAAGGGCAGTTGATGCGTGACTATTTTCGATAACATCATGAATGCTTTCGGCGCGACTGGGATAGCCGGACAAGCCACCCTCTTGTCGTAGCGATTCAAAATCGCTGGCGCGACCTGTAACCATTTTGTGAACATAGGACTGATGGCCGGTATCCCAGAGAATTGGATCTTTGGGCGAATCAAAAACCCGATGGAGCGCTAATGTCAGTTCGACAACGCCCAAGTTAGGACCTAAATGACCGCCCGTGCGCGTCACATAACTAACTAGCGCATCGCGAATCTCTTGCGACAACGTAGTCAGTTGCTCGGGGTTTAAAGTTCGCAAGTCAGCTGGGGTAGAAATGCCCGACAAAATTGTCATAGCCACACCCCTATCGAATCAGTAATCCCACTAAGTCTAATGACGAAGCAGTGAACCTGCCCGATACCAGATGTTTAAACTTACGGGAATCAGATGGTTTTTGCCGTTATTAAGGCTTCAATTACCGCAGATGCTTGCACTAATTCCAAGGCTAAGCGGGCACCTTCATGCTCGAGTGTTGCGAGTAATTCGGTTAGAACTTCCGGCTTCAAATTCGTTGTAGTGCGCGCGTTGCGATAGGCATCGCGAATTGCTTCAACTTGATGCTCCAACTGAAACTGTGCGACGTATCCCAACGCAGCTGGTTGCGTCTTGAATATTTCGTAAGTGCGAAATTCCGAAGGGCACCGATCTAGTAGCCAAGCGGTTGCCTTACTTTCCCAGCCAGTAGCGCCAGCTGGAACTAAATCACTGGGCCAACTACTCATGCTTTAACAAGTGATCGCAAAACGTATTGCAAAATGCCACCATGGCGGAAGTAATCTGCTTCACCTGGTGTATCAATCCGCACGGGAGCCTGGAAGGTTTGTGTCGTTCCATCTGTTGCCGTAGCGGTGACTGTAACTGAAGTTGGCGTCTTGCCATCATTTAGTTCTGTGATCCCAGCCACGTCAAATGTCTCGGTTCCAGTTAAGCCAAGTGATTCCGCAGTTTGACCGATTGGGAACTGAAGTGGCAGGACTCCCATGCCAATTAAGTTCGAACGGTGGATGCGTTCATATGATTCAGCAATTACCACTCTCACGCCAAGTAAGGCCGTTCCCTTTGCTGCCCAATCGCGCGATGATCCTGACCCATACTCTTTGCCTGCCAAAATAATCAATGGCACTTTTTTCTTTCCGGCAGCAACCGAAGCATCATAAATAGTTGACTGTGGGGCGCCGTCAACAGTGAAGTCTCGGGTAAAGCCGCCTTCAACATCGTCTAGCAATTGATTGCGGAGTCGGATGTTGGCAAATGTGCCACGGATCATGACTTCGTGGTTACCGCGACGGGAGCCATATGAATTGAAATCAGCTTTAGCAACGCCGTTTTCCTTCAGGTACTTACCTGCAGGGCTGTCTTCTCTAATTGAACCAGCCGGCGAAATGTGATCTGTCGTTACTGAGTCACCTAACTTTGCTAATACCCGAGCTCCGGTGACATCCGTGACAGGTACGGGCTGGGCTGGCATGTTTTCAAAATATGGTGGTCTGCGAACATAAGTACTTTCTGGATCCCAATCAAATGTCGCACCAGTTGGTGTCTCCAGATTTTGCCAACGAGCATCACCAGCGAACACGTCACGATATCGCGAGGTAAACATATCGGCATCGATTGAAGAATCTATGACTGCGGCAACCTCTTGCGCACTTGGCCATATATCTTTTAAGTAAACAGGATTGCCATCTTTATCGTTACCCAGTGAATCATTTTGGATATCGATTGCCATTGAGCCAGCTATTGCATAGGCCACAACAAGTGGTGGCGATGCCAAATAATTCATCTTTACATCTGGATTGATACGGCCTTCAAAGTTACGGTTTCCTGATAAAACTGCAACTGCAGCCAAGTCGTTACTTTGAATTGCAGAGCTGATCTCAGGAGCGACTGGGCCGGAATTACCAATGCAAGTTGTGCAACCATAACCAACTAAATTGAAGCCAAGAGCGTCTAGATACTGAGTTAATCCAGATTTGTTGTAATAGTCAGTGACAACCTGAGAGCCAGGCGCCAATGTGGTTTTGACCCAAGGTTTGCGAGTAAGTCCCTTTTCAACAGCTTTTTTAGCAAGTAAGCCAGCAGCCATCATCACAGACGGGTTAGACGTGTTGGTGCAAGATGTAATTGCCGCAATAACAACTGCGCCGTGACCTATTTCGAAATCTCCAGACGCCGATTTAACAACTGCTTTCTTGTTGCGATCCTCGGTGTATGTCTTAACGGCAGATTCAAATGAAGTGTCGGCATCAGCAAGTGCAACGCGATCTTGTGGGCGCTTTGGTCCAGCAATAGAAGGTGTTACCGAAGCCAGATCAAGTTCTATGTATTCGGAATAGACCGGTTCTATCGCTGGATCGTGCCACAAGCCCTGAGTTTGGGCATATGCCTTAACTAGTTCTAGTTGCGAATCTGGACGGCCAGTTAGTCGCAAGTAATTTAAGGTTTCTTCATCAATTGGGAAGATGGCAGCAGTTGAGCCATATTCCGGACTCATGTTGCCAATTGTGGCGCGGTTTGCAAGTGAAACAGAGGTAACACCCTCACCATAGAACTCGACGAATTTTCCAACTACGCCATGCTTACGAAGCATCTCGGTAATTGTTAAAACTAAGTCCGTTGCAGTGGTGCCTGCTGGCATTTGACCAAACAGTTTGAAGCCAACAACGCGCGGAATCAACATGGACACTGGTTGACCCAGCATCGCTGCCTCGGCTTCGATACCGCCTACTCCCCAGCCCAATACGCCTAAGCCGTTGACCATGGTGGTGTGCGAATCAGTACCAACACAGCTGTCGGGATACGCCATGCCGTTGCGGACCATAACTACTCGAGCTAACGCTTCGATGTTTACTTGATGCACAATGCCAGTGCCAGGTGGGACTACCTTGAAGTCATCGAATGCATCTTGACCCCAACGCAGGAACTTATAGCGCTCACCATTGCGTTCGTATTCAAGTTCAACATTTTTATCAGCCGCTGCGTTTGTGCCAAAGAAATCTGCAATCACTGAGTGGTCAATCACAAGCTCAGCAGGAGCCAGTGGATTGATGCGATTTGGGTCGCCACCTAGTTCCGTAAATGCTTCCCGCATTGTTGCTAAATCAACTACGCAAGGTACGCCAGTGAAATCCTGCATGATTACTCGAGCTGGAGTGAATTGAATTTCATCAGTTGGTTCGGCTTGGGCATCCCAATTGGCTAACGTACGGATTTGATCCGCAGTGACATTGGCGCCATCTTCGGTGCGCAACAGATTCTCGAGTAGTACTTTGTGTGTAAATGGCAATCTCTCGCTGCCGGCAACTGCATCCAATCGAAAAATTGTGAATTTATCCCCGCCTACGGTTAGTTCGGCTTGGGCATTGAATGAGTTGAGGCTACTCACGAGGCTCCTAAAGTATCTTGACGTCAAGATAAATTATACGTGGAAAATGCTTAAGTTCTTGGCACACCCTAGTTTTGGTTAATACCGTTCGAAAAGAGCGATGCACTCCACATGCCCAGTCATGGGAAAAGCGTCCAAGCCAACAAGTTGAGTCATTGACCAGCCGGCATCTGCCAAATACTTCGCATCCCGGCCCAAGGCACTCGGTTCGCAAGCCACATAAACAATCGCCCGCTTAGTAATTCGATTCAACTCAGCGATGACTTCTAGGCCCGCGCCGGCTCGAGGCGGATCCAGAATCACTACCTCAAAATCTTCATCAATTTGAGTTATCCACTTAGATACGTCTGCCGTAATCAAATCCATTTGTGGCAGATCGCTGCAAGAACGCCTGGCATCGCGCATGGAATCAATTACTGATTCCACGGCGACCATTTCACCTTTTTCGGTAACGTCCGCAGCTAAACTCGCAGCGAATAGTCCTGCGCCGGCATACAGATCGAGTGCTTTATCTCCGGGTTTAAGGTTTGCAAATCGTCGCACTGTTTCTACAAAGACTTTTGGCGCATCTTTATGCACTTGCCAAAACGATCCGGCATGGATTCGCCAACTGCGATCTCCTACAGTTTCGTCGAGCCACGGCCCACCACGTTGATCAACTACCACATGTTGTCCGGTTGAACTCTGTGCCGTACTGATATCACCACGGCCAAGATGCTTTTTTTCTTGCGCTAAGGCAACTGATCCCTCAACGGCAATTAAGCAATCGTCAATTTCAATTACGGTATGCGATCGTGTCATTTTCATTCCGATCGATACATCACCGATTCGCGCATACCTATTTCGCGTACGCCAACGTAAACCAGTTTCCGAAGGTGAGAGTGCGATAACTTCAAACTCAGCAATTGGCTTGCCATTAACGTGAGTTATGCCGCCTAGATGTGAGAGTTGTTCACGCACCACTTCACTCTTTAACTCTCGCTGATGCGAAAGACTGACGTGTTGCCAGTCGCAACCGCCACAGGTTCCTGCATAAGCACATGGTGCCTCAACACGATGTTGACTTGCTTCAATAACTTCGACCACATCTGCGCGCAGAAACTTCTTGCTGATGTCGGTGATTTCCGCATGCACTCGCTCACCTGGGATGCCATGTCGAAGGAAAACAACTTGACCGTTGTGGCGCGCAATGCAAAAACCGCCGTTAGCCACTTTGTCAACAGTTAATTCAACGATCTGGCCAACTTTGACGGTTTCAATTTCGCTCATGCGACTTCAACATCCTTGGCTTTGGCATTAGTAAGTAATCGATAAGTTAGGTAAATTCCGAGTGCGAAAAGTGGATATCCAAGCAATACTTTCAAGGTTCCTAATGCAGCGGTCTGACTCATCAAATAGAGCGGAAACATTATTGCCACTCGAATTCCAAACACTAGCGTCCAAAGCCAGGTAATCGAGCTAAACAATTTATGTTTTGCAGCGTCTTTAGTCCAAGATGTGTCATTGCCGCGCATTGCTTCAATTACGTAACCTAATAGTGGACGTTTTGCCAAGATGCTAATCAGACAGGCAGCGGCGTAAGCAGCGTTAGTGAGAATACCGGGCAAGAAAAAGTTATCGGCATTTCCAGTACGTTTAGCGATGAATGCAGCAATAGCGATTCCAAATAAACCTGAGAAAACTTGTTGCAAGGATTGCCGGCGTGCTAACCGAAGTATCGCAAGGACCGCAGCCGTCCCCAGAGAGGCATAAAGTGTGGTCTCTAAATCCCGATCAGTTACTAAGTAAGCGATTGTGAAAACAATAAATGGCAAGCCGGAGTCGATTACCCCACTCCAACCACCCAGCGCAGATGTTAGTAACTCAGAATCTTCCTTGATTTCTTTAGCAATGCTTTCATCAACAGGCTCGTCGCTGTTATCGGTCATTGCTAGCTCCACAAGTATGCACGTACTAACTGTAACCAGTAGTTACCTATTGTTTGTTCAAGCGAAACTAAAGCTGGATATGAAAGTTGCCATACTTGTCGTTATTAGAACCTTGATCCTGAGACTCGTTCAGATTTGAATCAGGACTGCGTAGCCAAAGTCGTTCGCCAGGTGCTAACGGCTCTTCACCACGGGCCACAACCAATCTCGAAATAAGTAGATCAATTTCTGTTACCGCTGCAGCTGTCTCCAGAGAATCTGTGAGTGCACCGTCACCGCTAACGACCACTCTCATTAGCCACCGACTGCCGCGAATGCCAATGAATCTGACGGGTTGGACGTGCGCGTTACCGTCCAAATCAACAGTTGGCATCACGGCACGAATCTCAGTTCCGAATGTACCCATATCGATCTGACAATCCACACTTTGTTCTCTCAGACCCGCGACAATTGCATCGCGCATCGGAGCCCAACCGTCCTCGCTAGTTGCGGTGGCGAATAGTTGAACTTCAGCAATCGACATATTCAAATGAAGTGATACTGCTTTACCATTGCCCGAGCGTGGATCCAGGTCAAGATGAACTTCAAGGGTTGGCACATTTGGAACTAGCAGCGAACCAAGGTTCAACATTGCAGAAGTATCCATGGCCTGCGAGATATCAACTGGACCAAGTGTCATGAGGAAATTCCTGTTGAACCGAATCCACCGTCACTTCGCTCCGTATCATTCAAAGTTTCAACCTGGGTGAATGTTGCGTTGATCACTTCCTGAATAACTAGTTGCGCAATTCGACTGCCTGCAGATAGGTGCACGCTCATTTTTCTATCAAGATTGATTAAACAGACTTTAAGTTCTCCGCGATAACCAGAATCAATAGTTCCTGGCGTATTTACAATTCCAATACCTTGCTTGGTGGCAAGTCCAGATCGCGGATGCACTAATCCGACATAGCCATCTGGAAGCGCAATCGCTAAACCTGTTGCAACTAGGGCACGCTCCCCTGGCGCCAGCACTACATCTTCGACGCACACTAGATCGGCCCCCGCATCACCAGGATGTGCGTACTGAGGCGCCTGGGCCAACTCATGTAACAACGTAAATTCGATTTCGATGTTGGTCATGGTGCAATATCCAGTTTTTCGACATAAGTTCTGGCATGTTCATCAAGTGCCGCAGTTTTCAAATCTTCCGCGCGCCCATGTTTAATGAAGTGATCGATCGGCACTTGCATGTAAAGCGATCCGGCTTCAACTGCCAATGGACCATCTGGGGCATTCAATCTGCCTTCAGCAGTTGACCAAATCTTGCGACCCATCACCGCTTGCATAGTTGCCTCGATGTAAACCTTTGTACCAACAGGTACGGGTAGCCGATATGAGACTTCTAAGTGTGCAGTAACTGCTGAAGCTCGGATCAGCCAATTCGTGGCGCCTAAGGATTCATCAAATGCTAGAGACAATATTCCACCATGCGAAATTCCAGGTGCGCCTTGGTGATGTTCTGTTACTTCAAAAACGGCTCGAGTTGTCATGCCTTCGCCAGCTTCAATGAGTATGTGTAAGCCTGTTGGATGATCTTTGCCGCAACCAAAACAATTGCTGTAATGGCTTGCTAGTCGCTCGCCTGGCTTAGGCGCATCAATGTGGCGCTGTGGGGTTTGCGCATCTTTGGGAATAGTCAACGGGTGAACTGTGCGCCCAATTCGTTCCATGTTCATTAGAGTATCGTTGCCAATTAATAGATGTTTAGGTGCCTACAGCGCGGAAACGAGTTACCCAATTGGCAACTGAAGGAATTGACGGCAAGGTAGTGGCTTATTCTGAGCGCCTTTGGCCTTCAATTGGCATGTGGTTTTTTGCAATAGTGATGACAGCCTCACTTGGCATTGCATATGGCCGGGCTTATGGCAACGCATTGGGACTACTTGTCGGGTTAGCAACAATGGCAGCTGTATTGGTTGGTTTGGCGGTCAACGCCCCGGTAATTCGAATCGATGAATTGAACTTTCGAGCTGGCCGCGCGCGCTTACCTTTGGAATTTGTAGGTCAAGTTAAAGTGTTGGACGTTGAACAATCAAAACGAGCGCGATCCACTG
>CANJRK010000007.1 GCA_947476765.1 Actinomycetota bacterium | reverse complement strand
TTTGCAGCGCAACCCAATCTGGGCTGGTGAGTTGAAGTTCGAATACTTCTTCGCAGGTAATTACTCGC
This sequence comes from Actinomycetota bacterium, assembly GCA_947476765.1. GTDB lineage: Bacteria > Actinomycetota > Actinomycetes > S36-B12 > UBA5976 > UBA5976. The sequence goes on along the minus strand of CANJRK010000007.1, from coordinate 16,205 downwards.
TCACACGAAGGAGCGCTATTCAACAGCGCATTCATCAGTGTTGTCTTTCCTGCCTGAGTAGCACCAGCGACAATGATGTTAAGTCCTGAGACAACGCATGCTTGCAAAAATGCCGCCGCCTGATCCGTTAAGGTTCTAACCGCGACGAGACTATCTAGCGACTTGGATCCCATAATGAATTTTCGAATGTTCACTGACCAGTGTTTTCTGGTTATATCCGGAATCGCAACATGCAATCGGGAACCATCCGGCAAAGTGGCGTCAACAAATGGATTCGATAAGTCAACCCGCCTGCCAGAACTGGCCAGCATTCGCTCAACCAAACTACGCACTTCGTGTTCATCCAGGATTACATTTGTAAGCTCGCTCTTACCATTTCGGGCTACAAAGATGCGGTCTGGCTCATTTATCCAGATTTCTTCAATCTCTTGGTCATCCAGTAGAGGCTGCAAAGGTCCGTAACCCGTTATTTGGTTTGCGATTTGATCAGCTGCTGGCAGCAGGGACTCGATGTCAGGTGGATATTCCGCAATCTGATTACTATTTGCCAGAATATCTTCAACGATGTGACGAAGTTGCACTCCTTGCGCTTGCGGGCTGATCCCCCCAGTCCGAACCCGCTCGCGTACCTCCTGCACCACATCACTCATCGCACCTGACATGAGTTCCCCCTGCTGCTAAGACTCGGGCCAAGCCGAGTTCAAGAACAATAAGCAGCAATTTTGAATTAGGCCATATCGCCAAACGGATTTGTGGATAAGTGAGTAAAGAACCAATAAAGTGCCAAAGCGCCACCAAAAACTACGTTAGTTATCCACAAAAATAGGAAATGGCTAGCAATTCTTACCCTAATTAATTAGGCACTTTTCCTATTGTGTAACCAGCTGCGAATACCTGCAGCTACCGAACCCACAATGAAGAATGTAGCGATGGCATAGGATCCGGTTTTAACAGCTGGGATTGTGGCTGCGTAGTAGCCAGCAAGTGTTAGCCCAACGCCCCAGGCAAGAGCGCCAATGAGATTTGCGCTCAAAAACTTGTAATAATTCATGCGGGCAATACCTGCGATAGCTGGCACTAAAACTCGTGCCCATGGCATAAAGCGAGCTACTACGACTGCCCACCAACCGAGATCAGCATAAAACTTTTCAGATTTAGCAATTGCAGATTTGAGCTTTGGACCTTCACGTTTGTCTAAATACGGACGCCCGAAATGGCGACCGAGAACAAATCCAGTTTGGTCGCCGACAAATGCCGCTAGCCCAACCCCGATAGTTAACACCCAAATATTTATTAAAGGATTAGTTGCGGCTAACACTCCAGCGGCAAAAATTAGCGAGTCACCGGTAATAAATGGGATGAAGGCTCCGATAAAAAACCCAGTCCCTGCAAAAACTAATCCCCAGACAATTAAATAAAAGAGGAATGGACCGTAATTATTGAGCCACTCGGTAACTTGCCCAGTTAAGGCAGCTGCTAGCAGCACAGAATCCATGAATTCAGAATACTTTGGAGTAACTGAGGCCACTAACTCGAAGTACGTGATTTAACTCGCACCCTGACCGGCAAGTGTGCGAATCGCGCGCAGCGCTACAGATAACGTCGCGATGTCATTTTGCTCACTGTGAGCAATTTCATTTAGCGTCGCTCGAGTTCTCGCAACGCCCTCAGCAAATCTGGCTTCCCATTTGCTGATTCGAGCATCTGTTGCTTCTGAGTCAGTGGTGGCTTGAACCACTCTGGAGGTTAATGCAGCCAACGCCACATACAAATCGCTTCGCAATGCCGACCTGGCATACGCAGTCCAGCGATCATCTCGAGCTAGAGCTGTTATGTGGAACAGCATTCGGTCTATGTCATAACGTTCACTAATTGCGAAGTAAAGTTCTGCGACAACGACTGGATCTGCTTTCTCCCGATCAGCTATCTCAATAATGTCTAACAACGAGAATTCGTCAAGGAACGAGCCGGTTCGTTGGGCTAACTCAGCTGGCACGCCTTGCGCTTGGTATTTCTTCGCAATTGCCGCAGCTCGGGTACGTTCTGCGCCGCGAAGCATTTCTGGCACTAGCGGGGTTAGTTTGGCCACAGTGAACCCAAACTTTTCGATCTCTTGTTCTACGTTTAGTCGCCCACCGCGCGATTGCAAGAACCAACGAGTGGCTCGATCCAAAAGCCGACGCGATTCCAAAATGAGTTGAGTTTGGCAGTCGGTGGAAACTAACCCATCTAGCGCCTCTAAGTCTTCCCAAAGTTTAGTTAGTCCAAAAATTTCGCGCGACACAATAAATGCTCTAATAATTTCTGAGTTGCCGGCGCCACTTTCCTCGGCTGCCCGCCAGGCAAAAGTAATTCCACCTCGATTTACCATGTCATTAGTCAAGACAGTTGAGATTATTTCTTTACGTAGCGGGTGGGTATCCATCGCACTTGCATACTTGACTCTTAAATCAGATGGAAAATATTTTTGCAACACTTCGCGACACCAAGGCTCATTTACAATTTCATCATTTGCGCGATCTCGACTTAAGTCGATCTTCACGTAAGCCATCAGCACTGAGAGTTCTGGTGATGTCAGTCCCTGCCCTTGCGCATGTAATGCATCCAATTGTGCATCTGTTGGCAAATACTCGATTGCTCGGTTTAATAGACCCTCAGTCTCCATCGCGTCGATTAGGCGCTTGTGTACTCGCAACATTTCTGCAGCCTGAAAGCGGGCTTGCTCCAAAATCAAATTCTGTTCGTAGTTATCGCGAAGAACCAATTCGCCAACTTCCGCTGTCATGACCGCCAGCTGCTTGTTTCGATCTTCGACACTTAAGGTACCGGCAGCAACAGCCTGATCTAACAAAATTTTGATATTCACTTCATGATCCGAAGTGTCAACACCTGCAGAGTTATCGATTGCATCGGTATTTAATTTGATTCCAGCCCTAGCTGCTTCGATACGTCCCAGCTGTGTGGCACCAAGATTGCCGCCTTCGCCAATCACGCGTGCCCGGATTTCATTACCATTAACGCGAATTGCATCATTAGCTTTGTCGCCAACTTGCGCATGAGTTTCCATGCTGGATTTTATGTATGTGCCAATTCCACCATTCCAAAGCAGGTCTACCGGCGCCTGCAGAATCATGGACAGTAATTCGTTTGGAGTCACGCTTGAGACTTCTGGGGAAACTCCAAGTGCAAGTTTTGCTTCGGCAGTTAAGTCAATGGACTTCACCGAGCGCGGATAAATTCCGCCGCCCTTACTGATTAATTTGACGTTGTAATCTTCCCAAGATGAACGCGGCAAATTAAACATCCGTTGGCGTTCAGCAAATGATTTTGCAGTATCTGGATTTGGATCTATGAAAATGTGGCGATGATCAAAAGCTGCCACTAAGCGAATGTGTTGGGAAAGAAGCATGCCGTTACCAAAGACGTCACCGCTCATGTCACCAATACCAACAGCGGTGAAATCTTGAGTTTGGGTATTTACTCCAAGTTCCAGGAAGTGACGTTTTACAGATTCCCAGGCACCTTTAGCGGTGATTCCCATTACCTTGTGGTCATAACCAACGGATCCACCTGAGGCAAACGCATCGCCCATCCAGAATCCGCGGTCAACCGAAATCTTGTTTGCAATATCTGAGAATGTTGCTGTGCCTTTATCTGCAGCGACCACCAAATAAGGGTCATCAACATCATGGCGAATGACTCGAAGTGGTGGCACCACTTCGCCGTTAACTAAGTTGTCAGTAACGTCAAGTAAGGCGCCAATAAACATTTGATAGCACGCGATACCTTCAGCTAGCCAAGCATCTCGATCACTTGGCTCTGGACCGCGCTTAAGTACAAACCCACCCTTAGCTCCGCTTGGCACAATAACGGTGTTTTTCACCATTTGTGCTTTTACTAAGCCCAAGATCTCAGTGCGGAAATCTTCTTGTCGATCCGACCAACGCAAGCCACCACGTGCAACTGAGGCAAAGCGCAAGTGGACGCCTTCAACTCTTGGCGAGAAAACCCAAATTTCAAATTTCGGTAGCGGTAATGGCAAGTCCGGAACTGCGTGTGGATCTAATTTAAACGCCATTACTTGCGGGTAGTTTCCAGCATCGTCATGCTGGTACACATTTGTTCGTAAAGTTGCAGACACTAAGGCAATACTCGAGCGCATGATTCGGTCATGATCAAGACTTGCTACTGCATCTAAAGCATCGTCAATCTTTTTCACAAGCTCTTGTTGCTTACTCGTTCGGTCGCTATCAAAGTCTGGATCAAACCTGACTGCGAATAACTGCACAAGCAGTTGAACAATTCCTACATTGGCAAGAAGTACTTGTTGCAGGTATCCCTGACTAAATGGCGTTCCCGCCTGGCGTAAGTACGCAGCATATGCGCGAATAATTCCTACATTGCGGGCTGATAAACCACCATGAATTACTAGTGCATTAAATGGATCACTATCTACTTCACCCTGCCAAGTAGCCATAAACGTTTCACAGAATCGCTCGGAAAGTGAAGTTAGCGCTGGTGCTTTTGACTCATCAAAACGCAATCCAAAGTCATAAACCCAGGCAACCGGCTGACCTTCGCGCCGCAAATCGTAAGCTCTTTCATCAATTACCTCTACACCCAAGTCGTGAAGGATCGGCAAGACCGCAGATAGCGTAATTGGATTTCCAAGTCGATATATCGTGAAGCGTCGGGTACCTTCCTCATCGGAATCCGGCGTATACATTGCCACCTTGATAGCACCTGCTGCTTGATCAGCAAGTGACTCCAAGACTTTCAAATGCGACACAGCATTTACCGCAAGAATGTCTTCCTTAAACGATTCTGGGAAGGAATTGTTCCATTCGCGCAATAATCTAACGGATTCTTCTTCGCCGACTTGATCCACAAGTGATTCTGAGAAGTCGTCTTCCCAGAATCTAGTTGCTTCTGCAAGTTGCGATTCCAGGAGTTCCAAATCAATCTCAGGAATTTCCCTACCAAGGGGCTTGCGAATTACAAAATGTAGGCGAGCTAAAACTGATTCCGAAATTCGAGCGGTGTGATCGATAAATGTCGCACCGTATGCCTCCAGCAAGATTGCTTCCATACGCAAGCGAACTTCAGTTGTATAGCGATCTCTTGGGAAGTAGACCAAAGCGGAAACATAACGACCGAAAACTTCAGTTCTAGTAAATACTCGAACCTGGCGGCGTTCTTGGAGCTGTAAAACTCTCCGTGCAACATCTTCCAATTCAGTCGCCGAAATCTGGAACATTTCATCCCGCGGATAAGTTTCCAAGAACTGCATCAAATCTTTACCGCTATGTGAATCGCGACCCAAGGCTAATGATTCCGTTACATCTGCGACTTTGCTAGCTATCACTGGGATGTTTGCTACGGATTGATTGTAGGCTGCAGAAGAAAACAGGCCGAGGAATCGATGTTCGCCAATTTGGTTACCGCTGGCGTCAACTTGTTTAATTCCCACATAGTCCAAATACACAGGACGATGTACTGTCGAGCGCATCTTTGCTTTAGTAATGATCATTAGCGAAGTCATTGCTGAATGGTCCTGATCATCTTCACTCAAGTAGCTACCTGTGGTTGCATCTCGCAACGTACCTAGCCCTGCGCCCGGCACACTCGCTAAGGTGTTTTTCGACAATGCATACTGGGAATAGCCAACGAACGTAAAGTGATTTTCCGTTAACCAACTCAGGAACTCGATAGCTTCCCGTCGTTCACGGTCACTAACTCCAGCTGCTGATTCAATTTCGGTGATGACTTCTACAAGTTTTGTTTGCATTGCTGGCCAGTCTTGAACTGTCGCGCGTACATCCGACAAAACCTGTTGGATGTGGGATGCAATGGATCCAAGTTCCGAAGAATCGGATTCGCGGTCCACTTCAACGCTGATCCAGGATTCCTGCAATGCGCCATCCGGCGGTGCCTCGCCGGGCAGTACATCTCTATCTAAGATTTCAATTAGTTCACCAGCTGCATCGCGCTTAACCCAAAACCTAGGATGAATAATGACGCGGATTGAGCGACCTTGGCGTGAAAGTTCTGCTGAAACCGAATCCACCAAAAATGGCATATCATCGGTAACGACCTGAACTACAGTGTGTAGCGAGTGCCAGCCATTTGTTTCTAGAGATGGCGAAATTGCCAGGACGTTAGCACTTCCTGGAACTCTTTTTTGCCCAAGGCTCACATGTGACTCGATCATCGCCTGAACATCACGAACTTCAGTACCGACTAAATCTTCGGGGGCAACCAGATCAAAATAGCGAGGCACTATGTGCGAAAACGCTTTGGGGATTGACTTTCCAACTCGTGTGACCAGGTCATCACGGGCATCTTCTAGCCGACGCGAACCGCGCGACGTAATTGACACTTTGCAAAGCCTCCTGGGCTCACACTTGGCGCGTGAACACTTGATAACCCTACCAATTCAGGGTCTACCGTAGATTGGGGTGTGAGCATTTCTTGGCTAAGTAGCCCCGAAGGACAGGAAGTTACCCTGTTTGCGCGGGGATATACCGACCCTTTGGCCGCAGTGACTTCATTGCGCAAGCAATTTGGGCAATTGGACCCAAATTTGATCTCACAAGCGTTATCCCAGGCTCAACTCCAGTTGCGCCTTGAATCTCGATGGGGTCAATCCGCATCACACTTATTACTAACCGATGATGGCATTAGCCAAGCTACGCGCCCGGAAGTTGCAAACTTCCGGGCTACCTTAATTTCAAACCAGTTCGGATCTAATGCGCACGTATTAGATATGACATGTGGGCTTGGTTTCGACTCACGGGCATTTGCTGAAGCTGGCTTGCGAGTTAGTGCGATAGAAATTGACCCTGAAGTTGCAGCCATGGCAAATCATAATTTGGCGCCGTTTGGAATTTCGGTCGATGTTGCAGATGCAACTAGTTTTCAAATCCCGCCAGATGTTGATGTAATTTTTGTTGATCCAGCCCGCCGTGATCCAAAAGCCCCTAAGAATGCCCAAGGGCAAACCAAACGAATCTTTAATCCACAGCACTGGTCACCCTCCTGGGATGTGATTGCTGAAATTTCATCCCAGCGCCCAGTGTTTGCAAAAGTTGCACCTGGCGTGGACAAGGAATTTATTGGAGCCTGGGATGCAACTTGGATTAGTTGTGATGGAGACTTAGTTGAGTGCCTGATTACATCTAGTGGCAGGGGACAGCGAAGTGCGCTGATATTAGACTCTGTGAAAAATCAATCACGTATCATTCCAGGTGGCGATCAAACTCGAACCGAGTCGCTTGGGAAATACTTAGTAATACCTGATGCAGCATTAATTCGAGCCAGTGCCTTGACACAAATTGCGGACGAGATTTCAGGTGGCTTAGTAAATGAACATATCGCTTGGTTGACATCTAGTAATGAGTTGGCGGTTAGTAAATTTGCAGTGTTAGAACCAGCACTGGGAATGGTTCTGGAAATTGAAAAGCGAATTAAGTATTCGGACAAAGTACTCGTTGAAAGTATTAAGGGGCTTGCAGCCGCTGGGATCACAATCATGACTCGGGGAATGCAACTCGATGTAGAGGCGATCCGAAAATCGCTAATTAAAGTTAAATCCTCGGGAAGCGCTGAGTTAGTGATAGCAATTTATCGAGACGAAGCAGGGCCACAGGCACTAATTTGTCGTCGTTATCTAAGCGCTGCTAAATCCTGATCTAATTGCCGGATTGCATCTGGCCCTAGTCCGCAACACCCACCGATAAGCGCCGCACCCGCCTTAACCCATTCAGTAATGATTGATGTTGGCAAGGTGTCATGACCCTGGCCAATCCAGCACATATTTTCACCATCCCAAACTCGTCCGGCATTTGGATAGACAACAAGGGGCAGGGCCGTTTTGCTGGAGAGTTTTTTCAGCAGTGGCGTAACAAACTCGGGCTTTGTGCAATTAATTCCAATCGCTACAACGGAATCGCAAGTTGCAACTAATTCAGCTAAATGGCCGATGCCTTGGCCGGCACAAGTTGAGTCACCATCTTGTGCACTCATAGTTATCCAAGCTGGTATTTCTGGATAATCGGCTAAAACTTCAAGGAGGGCGCGAACTTCGTCTAGGTCGGGAATTGTTTCGCAGGCAAATACATCGGGGTCTGCACTTGCTAAAACTGCTATTCGTTCCCGATGAAAGGCCACCAAGTCGGCATGGGCCACACCATAGTTGCCTACATACTCTTGTCCCCCACCAAGTACTGCACCATACGGCCCAACACTTGCTGCTACCCAGACTTTTTCTTTCGCTGTCTTCGCAACCTCTTTTGCAAGGGATATGGAAAGTCTCATTAAGTCATCAGCTTGATCCTGGGACATACCCGTTGCCATAAAACCTTGCCGACTTGCTTGATATGAAGCAGTAATAATCACTCGACCACCTGCGTCAACATAATCCTGATGTACCTGAGCTATTGCATCTGGGGCATCACGCAATAATCTGGCAGACCACAATTTATCGGCTAAGTCATGCCCGCGCTTTTCCAATTCTCCAGAAAGACCGCCATCTATTGGCCATGGCCCTTCCGTTAACCAACTTGCAAAACTTCGAGTCACTTCGCCACCACTGTTGTTACGTTCATTGTCGAATCAGTTCCGAAACTCAATTGTGATGCATCTCGCCCACGTTTAACTAATTCAGCACCAAGTGCAGCCACCATGGCACCGTTATCGGTACAAAGTCCCGGGCGAGGAATCCGTAGTGAAATTTTATGCTCAGCACATCGCTGCGCAGCAACTGCGCGCAATCTGGTGTTTGCCGCAACGCCGCCGCCAATGACGAGTGTGCCAACTTCATTTTCCAAACAGGCGTCAATTGCTTTCCGCATTAGTACGTCAACGACTGCTTCTTGGAATGAGGCCGCAACATCATTTACCATCACTGCATTACCTGCTCGTTGCTCGCTTTCCACCCATCTGGCAACAGCAGTCTTTAAGCCAGAAAACGAAACGTCAAAACGATGCTTTAGTAGGTCTTTAGGTGTAGTTAGTCCGCGTGGAAAATCAATTGCCTCCGGATTTCCCTGTTGAGCTGCCTGGTCAATGTATGGACCACCAGGAAAAGGTAAACCAAGGACTCTGGCAATTTTGTCGAACGCTTCGCCGGCAGCATCATCAATGGTTTGGCCAAGTTGAATTACATCTTGCGTAATGTCTGGCACTAGCAACAACGATGAATGGCCACCTGAAACTAGCATTGCCACACTTGGTTCGGCTAGTGGTCCATGTTCAAGTTGATCTACACAGACATGCGCTGCTAAATGATTGACACCATAAATTGGTTTCCCAAGTGCAACAGCTAATGACTTTGCTGCTGCTACCCCAACCAGTAACGCGCCTGCAAGACCGGGACCTGAAGTTACTGCGATTGCATCAACATCGGAGAGTTTTATGTTTGCAGTCTTGCAAGCTCGCTCAATTGTGGGAACCATGGCTTCCAGGTGCGCTCTACTGGCAACTTCGGGTACAACGCCACCAAATCTTGCGTGTTCAGCGACACTTGACGCCACTTCATCAGCCAGAAGTGTTGTGCCTCGAACGATTCCAATTCCTGTTTCATCACAAGAAGTTTCAATTCCCAAAATCAATGGCTCAGACATTGGTTACCTTCTTGCGCATGATATTTGCATCGATACTGTTGCCATAGTAATTACGGCGAATATCAATGCGGACATAGTCACGTGCTTGATACATTGCGATCGCAGCTTCATTGTCACTTCGGACTTCGAGAAAAATCTCAGTTACCCGATGAAGTACGGCTTGAGTTTCTAACCAATCCATCAGCACAGTTCCAATGCCTTGACCCTGGAATTGTTTGGCCACTGCAACAGTATTTACATCCCCTTGCTTGCCAACATATCTAAATGATGCGTACCCAACGATTTCATCATTTTGTACTGCAACTGCCACTTCGCGTGAACTATTACTTTGTGCCAATTCTTCGAGAAATAGATCCTTGCTCCAAGCATCAACCGGAAAGAGTTCGTCTTCAATCGCCTTTACTGTAGCAATGTCAGCGCGAGTCATTGGACGAATGGTAATCATTAGAGCACCGACTTACGAGTAGTCGGCTCGACTGCATCTGGCTTGCGCAAATACATTGGAGCCACATCAACTAACTGCGCAGTGCCACTCGCAAAAATTTCAGCCAGTGCACTTGCGTGTAGGTCGAGGTTGATTCCTGACACCACATCAGGATAAAGCTCAACACCTGGACCGACGAAATCAACGCCATTGAACATCTCTGCCAACGCTTCTGGTTTTGCAACCTGCGGCTGGGAAATTCGACCTTGGTGATACTGCGCCCAATACAATTCTTTGCGTCTGGCGTCAGTTACAACTACACACGGCTTTCCATACTTATAAGCGACAGCATCAAGTGAGCAAATTCCGTGAACTGGAATGCCGCGTGCGTGCGCAAAAACTACTGCGGTAACAATTCCTACGCGTAATCCGGTAAATGGACCTGGGCCAACTCCCACAACTACATCACTTATATCCGACACCTTAAGTCCTGCTGACTTAATGGTTTGCGAGATGAAATCTGCAGTTAACTCACCTTGCATGCCGTGGCTTACTGATTCACTGGAGGTGAGTTTGCCTTCATTTAGTACTGCAACACTCACTCCAACCGAAGCATCAATCGCTAAAATTTTCACAGTGCTATTCCTGATAAATCTAAGTTTTCCCAACGATCGCCAACTGCAATGATTTCAACGGTGCGCAATCCACTCGCTGCATCGGTATCCTCGGCCGCTACCGCAGAACGTGCAATGTGAACCTCTAGCCAGCTTTCTGCGAAGTTCTTTGCATACTGCAAACCCCATTCAATTAGAAAAACTGCATTGGTAGTTGCATCTAAGTCCAAGTCGCTAAGTTCACTGGTTTCAGCTAAGCGATATGCATCTACATGTACTAAGGAGACGCCAGCACCTATTGATTTGTGGATTCGAGCCATTACAAAAGTCGGACTAGTGACGGCCCCTTGTACGCCTAGTTCTTGGGCTAAACCTTGGGCAAATGTTGTCTTACCTGCACCTAGCGGACCATCAAGTATCACCACGTCGCCGGCTACCAACAACTTTGCAATGCTCGCACCAAGTGCTTGCATCGCAACCGCAGTTGTAACTTCTATTGGCACTGCTACTACCAAGAATTGTTAAGGTATTCGCGATGTACCCTAGGGCCAATTCGCGTGATGATCTCGTAAGAAATTGTGTCCGCGGCCGTTGCCCAATCTTCCACACTTGGCTCACCGCGGCTAGGGTCACCAAACAAGACAACTTCGTCGCCTAAGGAGACTTCTAAGTTACCTACGTCAAGTACAAATTGATCCATACAAACCCGTCCAGCGATTCTGCGAACTTCGCCACCAACTAAAACTGGGCCCTTATTTGTTGCACTACGCGGAATCCCATCGGCATACCCAGCTGGAATCAACGCCAAAGTCGTATCAGCAGAGGTGTGATATTGATGTGCGTATGAGACTCCAGATCCTGCAGGAACTTTTTTCAGAAGTGCGATTGGAGCAGTAAGTGTCATCACAGGCTTTAAATCAAAATCTATTGCTTGGCCAACTTCTTCACCCGGAGATACGCCATAGGCAGCAACTCCAGGCCTAACCATATTGAAGTAAGTCTCTGGCAATCCCAGAGTCGCAGCCGAATTTGCAAGGTGCTTAAACTCAATCTCTATTCCAGCACCTTCGAGCTGATCCACAGCTTGTTTAAACTCTGCGATTTGATTTGAGATAGTCGGATTACTTGGTTCGTCGGCATATGCAAAGTGAGACATTACGCCGACTACTTTTATAGTTCCGTCATTTTGCGCTTTGCTTAGGGCTGCTATCAGTGCTGGTAAGTCGTTTAAAGTCACGCCATTGCGATTCAATCCAGTATCGACTTTGATGTGTACTCGAGCAATTCGATCCACAGAGTAAGCAGCATTACTTATGGCTTTTAGCGACTCCAGCGAATTGACGCCAAGATCAATATCTCGTGCAATACATTCAGCAAATCGATCATTAGGAGTGTTAAGCCAGGCCAAAATCGGGCCAGGAACATTTCCTTCACGTAGCGCAACAGCTTCTTCGAGTAGCGCAACACCCAGATAGTCTGCGCCAGCATTAACAGCAGCTTGGCCACACTTAACTAATCCATGGCCATACGCATCAGCCTTAACAACAATCATTAATTTGCGGCCGCCGGTACGCTCTTTCAAAACTCGGACGTTGTGGGCAAGGGCCCCTAAATCAATTTTGGCTGTAACGTGAGCGGACATGATTCCTAAACCTTCTCTGCAATGACATAGGCAATCGCAACTGGACCATCATGGCTAATCGAAACATGCCACTTGGTCACGCCTTGGGACTGAGCGACCTGGGCAACTGTGCCCGTTATTGAAATAGTTGGCGCTCCACTATTGCTTACTTCACAATCGTGCCAATTCATTCCAACTGGAGCACCCAATGCCTTGGCTACGGCTTCTTTGACTGCGAATCGTCCAGCTAGTGAAACCAATGGCAATTGATTACCATCGGCACTAGATTGCTCAGTTTTTGTGAAAAGTCGATCGACGATTTCTGGAGTGCGCTCTACGACTCCGGAGAACCGAGCCAAGTCGACTACATCGACTCCGATTCCCACTATGGCCATGTCTTAACTTTGCCCTGAATGACAGAAATTGGCAATTATGATTTAGCACATACTAGTTAAATAACTGCCTTTGGCATTATTCAACTGTGACACTCTTGGCCAAGTTTCTTGGCTGATCTACGTCATAACCTTTAACGGTTGCCATCTCGCACGAGAAAATCTGGAGTGGAACTGTTGCAACTAACGGCTGCATAAGCGCTGGGCACTTTGGAAGTCGAATGATGTGGTCAGAGAATTCATTAATGGATTCGTCGCCTTCTTCAGCCAGCACGATAGTCAGAGCACCGCGCGCTCTAACTTCCTGAATATTGGAAACGATTTTGTCATGTAATTCATCATCTTGTGGTGGTACTACTACGAAGACTGGGATGCCTTCTTCAATTAGGGCAATTGGACCATGCTTTAATTCACCAGCAGCAAAACCTTCCGCGTGCATGTATGCAAGCTCTTTAAGTTTCAGTGCACCTTCGAGCGCAACCGGGAATCCCACACTTCTACCTAGGAACAAAACTGATTGCTTATCAATAAGTTCCTTGGCAATTGCCTTTACGCCTTCACTAGTGTCAAGAACCAAGTCGATCAAATTAGGCATGTCACTAAGTTCCAATGCAATCGTTGCGGCATCGTCACCGTAGCCAGTTCCTCTAGTTTGCGCTAAATACATTGCGAATAAATAGCAAGCAACAATTTGTGTCAAGAAAGCTTTGGTAGATGCAACAGCAATTTCGGGACCAGCATGCGTGTAAATAACAGCATCGCTCTCGCGCGGAATTGTTGAACCATTGCTATTACAAATAGCCAGTACTTTGGCCCCTTGTTCGCGGGCATAACGCATTGCCATCAAAGTATCCATGGTTTCGCCAGACTGACTGATTGCAACAACTAACGTGGTGGGCGTCAGAATCGGATCTCGGTAACGAAATTCGCTAGCAAGCTCTACTTCGCAAGGAATTCGTGTCCAGTGTTCAATTGCGTATTTTGCTATTAGCCCCGAATGGTAGGCAGTGCCACAGGCAGTAATGATGATCTTGTCGATTGTCTTTAAGAAAGCATCATCAAGACCAAGCTCTGCGAGAGTAACTCTGCCAGACTTATCGATACGCCCAAGCAAAGTATCAGCTACGGCTTTTGGCTGTTCAGCTATTTCCTTGAGCATGAATAAGTCAAAGCCACCTTTTTCCGCAGCAGCAGAATCCCAAGTAACTTCATATTCCGTAAATGCTGCTGGTTTGCCGAAGAAATCTGTGACCTGGATTGAATCGGGGGTAATTTCAACAATTTGATCTTGGCCTAGTTCAATCGCATTTCGAGTATGCGCAATAAATGCAGCCACATCTGAAGCTAGGAAGTTCTCGCCCTCACCACGTCCCACGACAAGTGGTGAATTTCGTCGAGCTGCAACAACAACATCTGGAGTATCCGCGTGAACCACAACCAAAGTGAAGGCACCGGTTAGAACCTGGCACACTTCCCGAAGTGCACCTGCGAGTCCAGGCGTTGACTTCATTTGCTTTGAAAGCAAGTGTGCGACTACTTCTGTGTCTGTTTGGCTACGTAGTGTTACTCCCTCAGAAAGCAACTTGTCACGCAGAATTGCAAAGTTTTCAATGATGCCATTGTGAATCACTGCAATCTTGCCGTCTTCACTCACATGTGGGTGCGCATTTACGTCATTAGGAGCCCCGTGTGTGGCCCAACGCGTGTGGCCGATTCCAGTATGTGAAGGTGCGATTGGGCTATCAACCAACTCAGATTCAAGGTTGGCTAACTTTCCAGCCTTCTTGCGAGTTTGGATTGCCTGGTCCGAAACTATTGCGATGCCGGCAGAGTCATAACCTCGGTATTCCAAACGGCGCAAACCTTCAATGACTACATTTTGGGCTTGTTGCGGGCCGACATATCCAACGATTCCGCACATAACTTGAGTCTACTGATTAGGCAGTGCGCAGTGGGTAGCCACTACATCTGCAAGTTCTTGGGCAACTGATTGGGCTTGTGCTGCGGTAGCAGCCTCCACCATTACTCGAATTAACGGCTCAGTTCCGCTAGGTCGCAACAAAATTCTCCCGGTTGTTCCAAGATCCTGCTCAAGTTTTGTAACAACCTCAACGACGACACTCTTTGATACTGCACTCTTGTCAACATTTGGCACATTTATCAAAACTTGTGGCAATCGGTTTACCAGTGCCGCAAGCTCTGCCATTGACTTGTTGGTTTGCTGCATCTCTGAAAGTAAATGCAATGCAGTTAAAATCCCATCGCCAGTTGTCGCAAATTCACTCAAAACTACGTGACCACTTTGCTCACCACCAATAGTGAAGCCGCCATTGCGCATTTCTTCAAGGACATACCGGTCACCAACCGCGGCCGAAATTACTTCAATATCAAGTTCACGCATAGCAATGTTGAAACCAAGATTAGACATCACTGTTGCTACGACAGTGTTTCCAACTAATTCCCCGCGGGCTTTCCGGCCCGAGGTTAGGATGGCTAAAATTTGATCGCCATCAACGAATTCGCCAGCCGCATCGACCGCTAAGCAGCGATCTGCGTCGCCATCGAAGGCGACACCAACATCGGCGCCATGCTTTACTACTGCCGCAAAAAGATCCGACATATGTGTAGAGCCACAATCCTTATTGATGTTTAAGCCATCAGGTTCACAATGAATCGTGATCACATGAGCGCCGGCTCGTCGCAGTGCTTCTGGGCCAGCTAGGGATGCTGAGCCATTTGCGCCATCAATAACTACGGTTAAGCCATCTAGGGAATTAGTAATGCTGGAATTTAGGTGATGCAGATACTTTTCAATTAAGTCGTGGTCCGAGCGAATTCTGCCAACATCTGCTCCGGTAGGTAATTCGCTGACAATTTCTAAATGCGCCTCAATTGCATCTTCAATTGAGTCATCTAGTTTTACTCCGCCTCGAGCAAAGAATTTAATTCCGTTATCTGGCATGGAATTGTGCGAGGCCGAAAGCATGACCCCAAGATCAGCCCCAGTGGTTTCCGTCAAAAAAGCGACAGCTGGGGTTGGAAGAACGCCAACATCAATAACATCGACGCCAGCACTAGCGAGTCCTGCACTAATTGCAGCCTGGAGAAATTCACCACTTGCCCGTGGGTCACGGCCAACGATTGCAAATGGACGTTCAGATTTATGTGACGAAAATTCGCCACGTTCGCCTAATACTTGTGCGGCAGCAACCCCGAGATTGGTTGCTAGCTCAGCAGTTAATAAGCCGTTCGCTAAACCACGAACGCCATCGGTGCCAAACAGTCGGCCCGACATGAATTAACGCTTGGAGTATTGCGGAGCCTTACGAGCCTTCTTCAGACCGTACTTCTTGCGCTCCTTGATGCGGGCATCGCGAGTTAGGAAGCCAGCCTTCTTTAGGTCTGCGCGGTTGCCTTCGATGTCGATTGCGTTCAAGCAACGAGCAACGCCAAGACGTAATGCGCCAGCCTGACCGGAGATTCCGCCACCATCGATGCGTGCGATTACGTCGTAAGCACCTTCGAAATTAA
>CANJRK010000006.1 GCA_947476765.1 Actinomycetota bacterium | reverse complement strand
CGCAGTAAGTGAACAGTTGTCCGCATACTACTAATCAGATCACGTGGCGCGACGTCGTGCAGCAGAGCGCTTGCGAGATGGGCGCCAACCGACTGAGCCGGATGATGCTGCTTCGTCGCGAAGCGCGCCACCATGCACTGCTAACGCATTAGCTAACGCAGTGATTGTGGCTTCTTCTGGAAGCACATCTACTCGAAGTCCGTGCTCTTGCGCGGTCTTTGCGGTAGCTGGCCCAATGCAGGCAATGATCGTCGTTGGATGCGGTTTACCGGCAATACCAACCAAGTTACGAACAGTGCTGCTTGAGGTGAAGATTACGGCGTCAAAGCCACCACTTTTGATCGCTTCGCGAGTTTCTACTGCAGGCGGCGCAGCGCGAACTGTGCGGAATGCAGTGACGTCTTCGACTTCCCAGCCCAGAGCAGTTAAGCCGGCAACCAAAGTGTCAGTTGCAATGTCTGCGCGTGGCAAGAAGATCCGATTGATTGGATCATTGATGGAGTCAAACTCTGGCCATTCCTCGAGCAGGCTGGCAGTTGTTTGTTCCTCTTCTGGAACCAAATCTGGTCGCACGCCCATTGCGATCAACGCATTGACGGTGTCTTCACCTATTGCAGCAATACGAATTCCCGATAGCGATCGAGCATCAAGACCATACTCTTGGAAGCGTTCCCGGATTGCTCGAACTGCATTAAGGCTAGTGAATACCACCCACTCGTATCGGCCGGAGACTAAGCCATGTACTGCTCGCTCCATTTGCTGCGGTGTGCGTGGTGGTTCTACCGACATCGTTGGAACTTCGAATGGCACTGCGCCAAACGAAATCATTTGATCTTGTAGATCTTCGGTGGAATCTTTGGTGCGCGGAACTAGAACTCGCCAGCCATGAAGTGGGCGATTTTCAAACCAAGCGGTACGTTCGCCAACTGTGTCGCCGATGATTACGATGCCGGCTCCGCTTTGCTTTGCAAGCTTGGCAGCATTTGACACCGCCTCCAAAGTTGAATGTAGGGAGCGTTGTTCCACGGTTGCACCATCTCGGACAATTGCAACCGGCGTGTTTGCTTCGCGCCCTGCCTTGATTAGTGCCTTGGAAACTTCAGCGACTCGATCCGCAGCATTGTGAACTACCAAAGTTATTAGCGGATCAATGTGTGCTGCCCAATCCACCATCGGTGAATCGGCATCAATGATGCGCACTTCACGAGTACGTCCACCCGTTAAGGAAACGCCAACATGCGCTGCAACAGCCGTAAGTGGTGAAACTCCCGCGGCTACCTCAAAAGCATGGCCAGCTTTGGCCAGCGACGCAGTTTCCATGGCGAGCCTGCCATCAAGAACTGGGTCACCGGAAAGTAGGCGAACTACTTGGAGTCCATCTTTGCGAGCATCTATCAAGACTTTCGTGCGCGCAGCCAACGAAAGTGGGGCGCCAACATTGTCGACAGCTACCAAAACTTGTCCGGATGAAACCAACTCAGCTAATCGGGTGATCTCTTCGTCAACGACTACGACGTCGGCAGCTTGTAAGAGCCGATGTGCGCGCACTGTTAACAAATCAGGATCGCCTGGACCGGCAACCACAAAAGACACTCCGACAGCAGCAGATACCTGCGAGCTAGCCATTTACACACCTACCTTGTTTGTGTACTTGCAGCTTTGGGAAGTCATTTTTATCCTGCATTCGCTTGAGTTAACGCAACTTGTGATTTGCGTTGCTCGTGGAATGCAAGAATCTGTAGTTCGGTCGCAAGGTCTACGCGACGCACGTCAACACCAGCAGGAACTTCAATCAACACTGGTGCAAAATTCAAAATACTTGTTACGCCATTGCGAACCATCAAGTCGCATACTTCTTGGGCTGCTGATTCTGGAGTGGCAATGACGCCAATTGCAGCTCCGGTGCTCAAGACAACTTGTGGCAGTTTGGAAATGTCCTGAACTTCAAGTGCCTTACCAGCCACTACGACGGATTCACCTACGCGCTGCTTGTCGGTATCAAATAAACCAACTACGGAAAATCCGCGCGAAGCAAAACCTGGGTAGCCAGCTAAGGCATGACCCAGGTTTCCAATACCAACTATGACTACAGGCCACTCTTGTGTCAGGCCAAGTGCACGTGCAATTTGGTAAAGCAAAAATTCAACGTCATAGCCAACACCGCGAGTTCCGTAGGAACCAAGGAAGGAAAGATCCTTGCGAAGTTTTGCGCTAGACACACCGCTGGCCTCGGCCAACTCTTCGGACGAGACCAGGATTACCCCACGGGCAGCAAGCGTTACCAGGCTGCGGTGATACATCGGAAGACGACTAACGGTCGCGTCAGGAATAACACCACGCGCACTTACGTGCGATTTCGGTGTCTGTGACAGCGGCATGAAAACCACCCTTCTTGTGACCGTATGGCGATCAGGTTATGCGCTTATTCGCACTATGCAAAATTGGCGCGAAACCCCTGGTTCGTGCTAGGGAAATCAAGGATTTTTGGTGTTACAAACGTGACTGGTGTGACTTGACGATTGGCAGATTTTTAGTTGTTTTTTTTCATTAACGCGGCTCGTAATCGCGATTCATCAACGCGCCATTTGTCGTGTACTTTTCCATCCACCAAAGTAACTGGGATCGATTCAAAGTATTGATCTGCTAATTGTGGGTCGTCCAAAATTGATTGTTCACTCCAAGTTTCGCCAAGTTCATCGCACACTTTGGCGATTATTAACCTGGCGTTTTGGCATAAATGGCACTCTGGTTTTCCAATGAGTACAACACGAGAGTCCATTTTCTTATTACCTTCCTTGTGTAACCAGTGTGGCACATTGCATGCGCAGTACCCTATAAACGTGGGTGCAAATCCGGGACTATCAACGGCTATCGGTACTACGCCAGAGCCGCAAAACATTGGTGCGTTTTTTGACATTGATAACACCATCATGCGTGGCGCCAGCATCTACCACCTTGCCCGCGGGTTATTCGCTCGAAAAATCCTCAGCGCCACAGACTTAGCTAACTTCGCAATCGCGCAAGGCAAGTTCTTAACTTATGGATCAGAGAATCTTTCTGACATGGCACGGATCACCGAAAATGCATTGTCATTTGTCACAGGTCGCAACGTTACCGAGGTTACCGCGCTCTCTGAGGATATTTATGATGAAATCATGGCCGACAAAGTCTGGCCTGGGACCGTTCAACTTGCACACATGCATCGAGCCGCTGGCCACCAGGTTTGGCTTGTTTCAGCGGCGCCAATTGAATTGGCAAACATAATTGCCACCAAGTTAGGTTTATCAGGAGCGATCGCCACCGTCAGTGAAATTGAAGACGGCGTTTACACCGGGCGACTTAAAAATCCACCGATGCATGGTGAGCAAAAAGCGTTAGCCGTTGCGCAGCTGGCACGTGAACACAATTTGGCTCTGGACCATAGTTTTGCATACTCGGATTCAAGCAATGACATTCCACTGCTAAACAGTGTGGGAAATCCAACTGCAATTAATCCGGATTCATCACTTCGAACCTATGCCAATGATCAGGGTTGGCCCGTACACGATTTTCGTCGCCAGCGCTTAGTAAAGCGATATGGAATTCCAGCGGGAGCTACTGCGATTGCATTAGTAGGCGCGGGTGCCGGACTTGCAATAGCTGCAACCCGACGCTCCCGCGCCTGAAGATCTAAAGGGTTTACTTACCCTTATTACGACGCTGCGAACGCGTCTTCTTTAACATCTTGCGATGCTTCTTCTTGGCCATGCGCTTGCGGCGCTTCTTGATCACCGAGCCCATTTGGACCACCTTTACATCTGTTGTTAATTAAGAGTCTACGCACTTACTAATGGGTCAAACACTGCGGTGTAGCAGTGCTTATTGAACTACCCAGCTTCTACAAAAGATTCCTGTAGGTAAGTGTGAACTGCTTGTTCAGGAATTCGGAATGAACGACCAACTTGAACTGCTGGTAATTCTCCGTTGTGTACCAAGCGATACACAGTCATTTTTGAAACGCGCATTGCTGTTGCTACTTCCGCAACAGTTAAGAATCGAACCTCACCAAGAGGACGTTCATTCGCTGCACCCATAGGTCACCAAAACCATTCTGTGTGGGCTAAGCACCGGCTTCCCCTCCGGGCTGAACTTCACACTCATTCGTAGATGTTTACACTAGTGGCGAATGGGGCTTAAGTGAAAGTCGATTCAGAAACTAACTCGAATTACACGTGTGTAATTAACTTATTCGCTCAAAAGAACTGGTTATTGCATACCCGGTTCTAATTGCTAACGCAAACTCTTTTGAGCAGTATTCATTAGCTCAAAAGAACTGGTTATTGCATACCCAGTTCTTTTGAGCGATCACGAGCTGCTTCCATTGCACTTAGAAACGCAGCTCTGACTTTGAAGTCATCAAACTGTCGCAGTGCTGCCACAGTTGTGCCACCTGGTGAAGTTACCTGCTCTCGCAACACCGTTGGGTGTTCACCAGTTTCTCGCAACATTGTGGCTGCCCCGTAAACGGTTTGTAGCACTAATTCATTCGCAACATCTCTGGGTAGCCCAAGCATGACACCACCTTCGATCATGGCTTCAACTACATAAAAAATGTAAGCCGGTCCTGATCCAGAGATCGCTGTAATGGCATCTTGATACTTCTCGGGCACTCGCACAACTTGACCTACGCTGCGAAGTAAAGCTCCAGCAGTTTCGAGGTGCGCTTCAGTAGATAGTGAGCCTGCGCTTATCGCAGCCATTCCTTGATCAACCAGTGCAGGCGTGTTTGGCATTACCCGAATTACTGGCGTACCGGCTGGCAATAAGTTTTCGATGAAGCTTGTAGTAATTCCAGCAGCTAGTGAAACAACTAATGCGCCAGGCTTAATGGACTGGCTAATTTCGCCCAGTACGATCGCCATATCTTGGGGCTTAACAACTAGCACAACGGTGTCTGCGGTACCTACAACTTCCTGATTAGTGCCATTGCTAACGCCATGCTTTTCAGTTACTTCTGCCGAGCGCTCAATTCGACGATCAGCGATTAGCAAATCGGTTTTTGCTACCCCTGCTCGCAAAAGCCCAGCCAATAGGGTTTCGCCCATCACTCCAGCTCCGATGATGGCGGTTGTCATAATGTATTCCTAACTCTTTGAAACTAGGGACCGTAAAAATAGCGATAAATTCGCAGGCTTTTCAGCCATGCGTCGCATTAGGTACGGGTACCACTGGTCGCCATAAGGTACATAGATTCGAACTTTATGACCTAGTTCAGCTAAGCGAAGTTGCTCTTCCGGACGCACGCCCAAAAGCATTTGGAACTCAAAAGTTTCTTTCTTGCGACCACTGCGTAATGCCAAAGCTTGACCAATTTGAATCAGACGCGGATCATGTGTGGCCAACATCGGATAAGCACTTGATTCAATCAAGGTTCGCATGCTTCGAACGTACGCTTTATCGATTTCGCCACGCTCGACGAAGGCAACATCAGCACCTTCTGCGTAGGCACCTTTACATAGTCGAATCCGCGAATCAGCATATGAATAAGCAGCTACGTCATCTTCGGTGCGATGTAATTGCGCCTGTAGTACACCACCGGTGTTTGGAAATTCCTTTCGCACTGCTGTCAAAATGCGCAAAGTGGAATCAATAGTTGTGTGGTCTTCCATGTCGAAAGTAACTGTGGTGCCAACCTCTTTAGCAACCGCACAAATGGTCAGGGCATTTTCCAAAGCGATACTTTCACCATCAGCACCAAGGGCTTGGCCAACCGCCGAAAGTTTGACGGAAACTTCTGCACTTGATGTCAATCCGGCATTAGCGATTGCGCGAAGTACGTCTTTGTAATCCGAAACTGTTATTTCTGCGGCTGCTCGGTCCAAAGTATCTTCGCCAAGTCGATCGACAGTCGCGAGAAGACCGTTATCGTGCAGGTTTTGAACTGTTGAAACTACATCAGCAGTAGTGGTGCCAGCGACAAATCTATTAACTACGCCACGGCTAAGCGGTGAAGTCGAAACTAGGTGTTCTAACTTCTCGCTGCGTGATGCCGATACTAATAACTCGCGAAGCATTGCTCTCCCGCCCTAGGTAATCCTGAAAGTGGATCTAGCCCCAACTTTACGCGGTATTTCAATTACTCGGAATCGTCAGCAAACCAGTCCAAGCGACGCAGAATTAGGCCTTCTCGTAAAGCCCATGGACAAATTTCAAGTGCAGTTAGATTAAGAAATTTCATTGTTTCCTGCGCCACAATCGCGCCTGCTAATAACTGCTCAGCTCTACCGGCAGACACCCCTGGTAGCTGCGCCCGTTGGGCAACTGTCATTTCCGTTAACTTGGGAACCCATTCATCCAAGCTAGCTAAGGTCAGATTCCGCTGCACTCGCTGTCCTTCACTTGATGGCGCAGCACCACTAATGCGGGCAAGTTGCTTGAATGTCTTACTGGTGGCAACCGCATGATCAAAGTCACCTTGGATCAAGTCGCCAAAATCGGTTACCAGGAATTTTTGAGCATGCTTTCGAAGCGTTTTTATCTCATCCGCACTTGGCACTTCAGAGCTAAAAAAGTCTCTAGTCAATCGACCTGCGCCAAGGGGTGTGGACTTGGCAAGTTCGGGATGTTCGTCAGCTCCGATTGCAACTTCTAATGATCCGCCGCCAATATCAGCAACTAGGAGTCTCCCTGAAGACCAACCAAACCACCGTCGCACTGCCAAGAACGTCAAGGCTGCTTCATGTTCCCCATCGAGTACCTGTAGCTCTATTCCAGTTTCTTGCTTAATTTTCTTGAGAATTTCATCTGAATTGCTAGATTCCCGAATGGCTGAAGTAGCAAATGCCAGTAATTCATCGCAGTCATGATCGCTGATGAATGAATTGCATTCATGCAGCACGTCAATCAAGGTTTTAACGGATGACTTCTTAATTGAGCCATCGTCTTTTAACTGCTCAGAAAGACGAAGTTCATATTTCTGGGACATGGCCGGAATTGGCGCAGCTCCAGCATGAGCATCGACGATAAGAAGGTGAACGGTATTTGAACCTACGTCTAACACTCCCAATCGCATACAGGAAAGGGTACTAGCGGATAGGGTGCTGTGCGCGGAAGCAATGCCAAACGCAATAAGATCTTCTCGTGGTTGAAAAGAATCTAGATTTCCCTCGTGCCTGGGTAGAGTTCGTTGATCCAGAAGACGATACAAATTTATATCGTTGTGACCTAACTTGGTTGACGAGTCGCTGGATGTGCATCTGGGGTAACGGCTGTAAGGGTATCGACAAAGAAAATCCTGACGTTGGATGTTGCAACCTTGGCGCACATCTTGCCGACAAAGAGGACCTGAAAAACACTAAAAAGTATGCCGAGATGCTAACCCCAGAAATTTGGCAAAACCATAAAGAAGGCCACAAGAATGGCATGTTTGAAAAAGATGATGAGGGCACAAAGAAGACTCGTGCTTACAAGGGCGCCTGCATCTTCCACAACCGAAATGGTTTCGAAGGTGGCGACGGATGTTCTCTTCACATACTTGCCGGACAACTTGGTGTTAATCCATTAGTAACTAAGCCACAAGTTTGTTGGGAACTACCAATCCGTAGAACTTTCGAAGAAGTTAAGCGCCCAGATGACGTAGACATAATCGTGATAGGTATCGAAGAATACAATCGTCGCGGCTGGGGTCCTGGTGGCGCTGACTTGGATTGGTACTGCACAACAGCAACCGAAGCCCATGTTGGCGCGCGCGCTGTTTACCAGTCTTACGAACCTGAGCTCACCGCACTAATGGGCAAGAAGGCTTACAAAATTTTGGCAGATCATTGCAAAGCGCGTGAAGACATGATTGCCGCAGCAAAGGCTTCTGACGACACCCGCGCAATAAAGTACCTAGCTATTCATCCAGCTACACCTAAATAGTCAGCCCGCACTGCCTGTGCACCGACTGATTACCTTGTCGGACTAAGCGCGTAACCTAAGGTCATGGCTAAAGCGGCGCGCGCCACATATAAATGCACTGAGTGCGGTTGGACCGGACACAAGTGGGTTGGTCGCTGTCCAGAATGCCAAGCCTGGAGTTCAGTTGCTGAGTCTTCAGTATCTGCAAGTAGCGCTGGATTACGAACTTCCACTACAGGTATTGCCCCTGGCCGACCAGCTCGACCCGTTAAAGAAATTCCACTTGGCGAAGTTGAGCGAACGTCAACTGGCATCGAAGAGTTTGATCGAGTACTTGGTGGGGGCTTAGTTGCTGGGCAATGTGTTTTGGTCGCAGGTGAACCTGGCGTTGGTAAGTCCACTCTCTTATTAGAAGCTGCCGATAAGTTTGCGCGAGCTGGCAGTAAAAAACGAAAAGTTCTCTATATCTCTGGGGAAGAATCTGCCGAACAAATTGGAATTCGCGCTCGACGAATTGGCGTTAATGCTGAAACCCTATTGATTGCAGACGAAACAGATCTAGCCGTTTTGTTGGGACACGTTGAAGACGTGGACCCAGACTTATTGATAGTCGACAGCGTGCAAACGATTGCTTCAGCGGAATTAGATGGTCGCGCTGGCGGCGTTGCCCAAGTTCACGAAGTTACTCAAGTCTTAACAAGAGCAGCCAAAGGCCGTCGGATGCCACTGCTACTTGTCGGGCAGTCCACACGCGATAACTCCGTTGCGGGGCCACGTTCACTTGAACATTTAGTAGATACGGTTCTCACTTTCGAAGGCGACAGGGGCACCCCGCTTCGCTTGCTGCGCGCCAGCAAAAATCGCTACGGTCCCGCTGATGAAGTTGCTTGCTTTGAACAGGCCGACGATGGGTTGCGCCAAGTCACGGATCCTTCTGCACTATTTAGATCACAGCGCGACCAAGCAATACCTGGTACTTGCATTGCAATTACTTTGGAAGGTCGACGCGCGCTGCTTGTTGAAGTTCAAGCCCTAACAACTACAAGTCCGGGTAACAATCCGATGCGTCGAACCACAGGTTTTGACAATGCCCGAGCTGCCATGTTGATTGCGGTCACCGAACGGGCAGCCAGATTAAAGCTCTGGGATAAAGACGTTTACCTTGCTACTGTCGCAGGCGCCAAAATTTCAGACCCAGGGGCGGACTTAGCAATGTGTCTGGCCATAACTTCGGCTGCTCGGGACACCGCGCTGCCCATAGATCTAGTTGCCATCGGCGAAGTAGCCCTGAGTGGAGATGTTCGCCCGGTTCCAGGCATGAACCAGCGATTAAGTGAGGCGGCCCGAATTGGATTCAAGACTGCTTTGGTTCCAAAAGGCACCCGCTTGCCATCCGGAGTTAATGGCTTGCGTTTGATCGAAGTTAACTCTCTTTCTGACTCGGTAAACGCAATCTAAATTCTTTTGCAATCCAATACATTTTGCGAGATACGACATAGACTCATGTCAACTCCAGTGAGAAAGAATTATCGTGGCTACCAAAGAGCAAGTGGACTCCGCCGAGGTCTTGCGATCAGTTCTTGCCCAAGTAGCTCCCGGCACAGCACTTCGCGATGGATTGGAAAGAATCCTTCGCGGTAGCACAGGTGCCTTGGTGGTTTTAGGACAAGATAAAACTATTAACGCCATCAGTAGCGGTGGCTTTGACGTGAGCATCGAATTTTCTGCAACTAGGTTACGTGAATTAGCCAAAATGGATGGCGCAGTAATCTGTGATCGCGATGCTACCCAAATCATTTCCGCCGCAGTTCAATTACTACCAGATCCGCGCATCCCAACTGATGAGCAAGGAACTCGCCATCGCACTGCAGATCGTGTCTCACGCCAATCTAATTTGCCGGTGATTAGTGTTAGCAAATCTATGAACATTATTGCTTTGTATCTTGACGGGCGACGTTATGTATTAGAGGACTCCGCAACGATACTTTCCAAAGCGAATCAAGCATTAGCAACTTTGGAACGATACCGCGCTCGTCTTGATGAAGTTGCGGGATCACTTTCCACATTGGAAATCGAAGATCTGGTTACTGCGCGCGATGTTTCAACTGTGGTGCAGCGCCACGAAATGGTGCGCAGGATTTCAAATGAAATTGCTGCCTATGTCATTGAGCTGGGTACGGACGGTCGATTGCTTTCGTTGCAACTAGAGGAATTAGTTTCAGGGACTGCAGCAGACTTGGGATATGTAATTCGGGATTACATGCCAATGGGTGGACGAAAAGCCAACAAATCTGAGGTAATTCTGCAGGGAATTAGTGAGCTTGATGCCACGGCGCTCTTAGATGTTTCTAATATCGCAGAGATCATTGGGCTGCCTAGCGACACTGAGTCGCTCGACAACACCGTTCATCCAAGAGGATTCCGCTTGTTGGCAAAAGTTCCAAGATTGCCAGAACAAATCTTTGAGAATTTGATCTCGCACTTTGGCAGTTTGCAATATCTACTTTCTGCTTCCGCGGAAGAACTTCGCGATGTTGAAGGTGTTGGCGAAACTCGAGCTCGAGCAATTCGGGAGAACTTATCTAGAGTTGCCGAAGCAAGCTTGCTCGAACGGTACGTCTAGTTACTTAACGACAAATTTAACGCCATCACTATTTAGGCTGGCATTTCTACCGTGAGCCCAGTAAGCACCAGGCTTTGCCATATTTCTTACTTTGCAACCTTTCGCGGTCTGTTTTCCGATCCAAACCACGTTCACACTCCACTCTTGACCTGGCGCAAGTTCTACTAAGTCTTTGTCGGTGCTTGGGTTGCAGTGGTCAGTTGACCAGATAAGTGCTGGGCCCGAAATTACTGTTACTTCATTTGCACCGCTACCCACATCTCGCTTGCAGGTGACTGCTGAAATGTTCTTTACGATCATTTTGATATGAACGCCTTCACCAACTGCAGTGGTCTCACGATCAACTTTGACGCGAATCGAGGTGTCTGCATCTGAGCATTCACCTTCACCGACAACTGGCACAGTTGGTTGCACAGTTGGTTGCAATGCAATTGGAGTAGGTGACGCAACTTCTATGGTTGGGGCCGGTGTAGCACCAGTTGTTATCTGACTTGTCGGTATTGGAGTTGCAGCCGCGCTGGGTGTATCACTGCCGCCCGTGAGGCTACGGACAATAACAATTAATGTGATCAAGGCAGCCAAGGCAAATATGAGTCGGCGACGCCAATAAACCTGAGGTTCCTCAGGTCCAACTGGATGTACAACGCCGGTCACAAGTTCACGGTATTAAGCATTTGGCATAAATTGCTTTAGGCGCGAGCAAATTTCCCGCAGAAGTTAACCCTTGAAAACTAGGTTCCTGAGAATTTAATCAGACTGAAAAGGCTGGGATAACTTTTCCAACGTGAACGCCGCCGCCAAATAATTCTTGGCTATCCAATTGACGTTCGACTTCTTGGGAAACCACACCCATTACTTTTTGCAAAATCGACATTGCCACAACGATGCGAGCTCGATCAGCCCCATCTTCGATTTTGATAGCCAATGCCCGACCATCACCTAGGCCAATTCCATAAACAGCTTCTGCCCCATCTTTAGCTACCAGTCCCGGGACACCTTGCATAAGTTTTGTGACATCTCGCCTAGTGCCGCCGAGATACTGCGGATTTTCTCTGATAGCAGTTGCGATTTTCTTTTGATCGGAATCAGCAGCTGGCCCAGCAAACTGAGAAAAAGATCTGGCTAGTCCCGTTAGTGACATGGACATTAATGGTGCGCCGCAGCCATCGACACCTATGTGTTGAACTTTTTCGCCGGTTACGGATTCGATCGTTTCCCGACATGCAACTTGCATTGGATGATTTGGCTTTAAGTAGGTCTCGGTATCCCAGCCATTTAAGACGCTGGTGAAAAGCATTGCGGAATGCTTGCCACTGCAATTCATATAAAGTGCCGACTTACCCATTCCCGCTGCCAAGAAAGTGTCGCGCTCAATTTCATCAAGTGGCCAGTCTGGCGGGCATTTCAAAGAGTCAGTATCTAAATTTGCCCCGTTTAAGATATCGCGCACACCATCTAGGTGAAAGTCTTCACCGCTATGTGAAGCGCAAGCTAACGCAAGTAGTTCGTTCTTAAGTGGCAGGCCATTTCGAACCATAGCCAAACCCTGCATCAACTTGTTAGAGGACCTGGGAAACATCGCGCTTGTGACATCGCCAATAGACCATTCAACTTTGCCTTGGTCATCAACTACGACCGCGCTTCCAAAGTGAGCGCCTTCGACCAGGCCACTTCTAACTACATAGGCAACAGGAACGGACATGTGACTATCGTTCCACGCCCAGATACCTAATGCCTAATGCAGCTGCCCTTCCTTATCCACCAGAATGTACTCATGCGTGCAGTTATTCAGCGAGTCGATGGTGCCAGTGTTGAAGTCGAAGGCAAAGTTATTGGGTCATTTGCCGGACCGGGTTTGCTCGTCCTAATTGGCGTAAGTGTCGATGACGATGACAGTAAGTGTGCTGTCCTTGCTGACAAAATTTGGAAACTCCGAATTTTTGAATCAGCCGCTCTAAAAGCGGTAGGTAAAACAGTTAACTCCGAATCTGTTGAAGTTGCTGCGGCTGATGCAAACCTGCCAATTCTGGCAATTAGTCAGTTCACCTTATTTGCCGATACTTCAAATGGTCGTCGACCAACATGGCAACAAGCAGCGCGCGGGCAACAAGCGGAACCACTTGTTAATGACGTAGTTCGAGCCCTTCGTGACCTGGGTGCTCAAGTTGAAACTGGAAAGTTTGGCGCCGATATGCGTATCACTGCAGTTTGTGATGGACCAATGACCGTAACGGTTGAGGTGTAGCTATTCAACAATCACAGTTTGGCTGGCTGAAACTGTGCCAGCCGTCAGGACTACATCAATTGGAACTGAGCGCTTAATAACTGCCAAGGCCAATGGGCCACTTTCGTAATCCTGAGTTACCGAGGTAACTCGACCGACTTCTTTACCATCCCAAAGTACGGCGTCCCCAATAAGCGGAAGTTCATTTGTCGAACCGTCTAATTCAAGTTGCACGATACGGCGCGGAGGTTTACCTAAGTTATAAACTCGCGCCACAGTTTCTTGACCGCGGTAGCAACCCTTATTTAAGTGCACGGAAGATGCAATCAAGCCAAGTTCGTGTGGGATAGTTTTGTGATCTGTTTCAAAATTAAGTCTTGGCACACCGGCTCGAATCCGATGCGCTTCCCAAGCCCAACTACCGACTGGAACGTCTTGCGAGATAACTTCTGCCAACTCGGCGCGCGGCACAAAAAGCTCGCTAACTTTCCAGTCCGCGGGTCGTTGCGCTACATATTTATCGGTGGTACTTGAACCAACAATAAATGCATCCGAAGAATGCCAGACTGGATACTTTTCGGATGCAATCCAACCTGGTGCTCCCACTATCGCGTATTCAGAACTGACGTCCGCTATTTCCACGCGCAACATGAATTTCATGGACTCCAAGTAAGTCATCAAGTCGTTTACAGTTTCAGGTTCGCAATTAATCCAAGTGGTTTCACCATCATCAGCAACATGCATATCGTGTTCAATATGTCCGTGAGGCGACAGAATCAAGGATGTGAGGTGCGCTTGTGGCGATTCAAAGTCTTGCGTTGTTATGGAATGCAACCACGACTTTCTATCTATGCCCGTAACCTTGACTACTCCGCGATGGGATAAATCCACACGACCCCGGCCTGCTACTAACTCGCGTTGTTCCTTGAGGGGTTCGCCGTAATGCCACGGCACTGCAGCATCAATACTGGTGTCGTCCATGTGTGGAATTGCGGACATACGAACATTCTCTCGCAGTTATCTACCGCTGACTACCTACGTTCGCGTTGAACGTAACTGCATTAGAGCAGTTTCTGGCGATCCATGCAGGTTGAGCATTGACCATGCACTGAAACGTGGGCTACGTCGGTCTCAAATCCTGCCTTTTCACGAAGCATTTGCACGAATAGCTCCGCAGCATCAGCTGGGATCGAAGTGACAGATTGGCAAGTGTCACAAACCAAGTGAATGTGGGCATCAGTATCAACTGAATGATATGTCGGCGCGCCATGCCCGATGTGGGCATGAGTTACCAAGCCGACCTGTTCAAGAACTTCTAGCGTTCGATAAATCGTTGAAAGGTTCACGGCTGCAGCAGTTTTTTGAACTTCGGCTAACAATTCTTCTGGCGTTGCGTGGGCAAGCGTATTAACAGCCTCTAAAACTAATTGGCGCTGTGGTGTAATTCGATAACCCTGTTCGCGGAGAACGTCATCCCATTCATTACTCATGGTGCCGTCGCCTTTGTTAGATGAAACGATGCATGTGACTTCATAGTGTGTCCCTCGGCAGCCATGTCATAAACCCAACCAATGTTGCCATCGACTAGGCCATAAATTCGTTCACCCGAATCAACTTGTTTAGCTGAAGCCGTTCGTAAAATCGCGTCAGTTTTTAACTCAACCCGCGCGCCAGTGATCTGGGCATTTTCTAAACCAGTAATCGTCACTTTGCCAAACCAAGATTCCAAGAATCCAGTTGGGTGTGCCAGAAGTAGTTCAACTTCGTTGTCAGGTCGTGGTCGCCAAAATCCACTTTCCAGTGCAAGTGGTCGAACTCGCTCACCTTGATCGTCTAATTCCCAAGTGCGAGACCAGTGAATCAAAAATGGCCGGCCATCAGAGTGAATGCTTAGTTCCTGTCCAACCTGAATATCAGATTCCATACTTGGATAGCCAACAACGCCTACGCCTATCCAGGTACCCACTAGCCAGGACAATGGCGCTAAATCAGGATGCAGTTTTGTAGTCACGCTTGGCCCTTGAAAAGTTTGTAAACCATGTAGCTGGCATAGCCAGTGATGGACAACGACGACACAACTAACAACCCGGTGTAAAACGTCTCAGCCATGTCTCCAAGTCTATCTGGCAAGTATTCTCGAACTAGCAACTAAGCCGACGGAAGAGGGCACATGGATAGCGCAAAAGTAAAAGAGATTTTGCAATCGGCTAAAACTGTCGCAGTAATCGGTGTCTCAGGAAAGCCGGATCGCGCAAGTCATCAGGTTGCTGCCTATTTGATCGAACAAACGCATTTTGATGTCTTCCTAATTAATCCGGCGGCAACTGGTGAGATCCTTGGCCAACAAATTTTTAAGTCATTGGCAGAGTTGCCAATAGTTCCCGACATCGTGAATGTCTTTAGAAAAGGCGAAGATATGCCTGGAGTGTTTGCAAAGGAATTCCCCGCCATTGAGAATCAAGCCGCTGGAAAAACTTGGTGGATGCAACTTGGGATTGAGAATCAAGATGTTGCCAAACTAGCAACCGATGCCGGTATGCACGTAGTTATGAATCGATGCATCAAAGTGGATTACCAGAATTTGATTGCGGAAGGCAAGTGAATTTTCAAACAAAACGGCTGACTCCAAATATGAAGCCAGCCGTTTTATTGGAATTAACTTAAATCGATATTTACATCGACAATCTTGCCCAATTCGGCAGTCGTTGGTGTTCGCTTAGTTGCGCCAGGTACCAAAGTAACGATGGTCCAATCTCCAGCCGCAGCGAAAAATCTAAATTCACCAAGCTTTGAAACTGGCATCTCTGCCACAAACTCGTCATTGCGATCCAATAACCTCACGTAACCAAGGTTTGCGGGCGCTGCGCCAACTGTAACTACGCCTTGAATAACTGCCTGGGTCGCAATATCAATGTTGTCCAGAGATACGCCACCTACAACAGCGCCGCAAGCACTCATGCTGAACCTGGCTCGTCTCCGACAGCTACTGGGACACCAACAAGCGATCCGTATTCAGTCCAGGAACCGTCATAGTTACGAACGTTCTTGACACCTAATAACTCGTGTAGGACGAACCAGGAATGTGCTGAACGCTCACCAATGCGGCAATAGGCAACGGTATCTTTCTTTAAGTCCACGCCAGCGCCTTCATAAAGAGATGTCAATTCAGCAATTGACTTAAATGAGCCATCTTCGTTAGCAGCTTTACTCCATGGAATATTGGCAGCAGTTGGAATGTGACCACCAATACGTGCAGCCTCTTGTGGCAAATGTGCTGGAGCAAGTAAGCGACCGGCGTATTCATCCGGGCTACGAACATCAACTAGGTTCTGCACTCCGATTGCCTTCAGAACATCTTCGCGGAAAGCGCGAATTGATAGATCCTGATCCTTGGCAACGTACTTAGTTTCTGCACGAGTTGGAACTTCGCTAACTAGTTCACGACCATCAAGCTCCCACTTTTTACGTCCACCATCAAGTAACCGGACATCACCATGGCCATAAAGCTTGAAGTACCAGTAAGCGTAAGCAGCAAACCAGTTGTTGTTTCCGCCGTAAAGCACAACAGTGTCGTCATTTGAAACACCCTTGGCACTAAGCAAAGCTTCAAACTGTTCCTTGTTTACAAAATCGCGACGGACTGGATCTTGCAGATCAGTTTTCCAGTTAAGCGCAATTGCATTCTTGATGTGATTGCCTGCGTAGGCTTCAGTGTCTTCATCAACTTCAATGAAAACAACTTTCGCATCATCAAAATGGGCCAAAGCCCATTCCGCGTCAACTAGTGTTTGATTACTCATTTGTTTCTCCTTGTGTGTTCTTAAGTTTTTGTTATGAAAAAGTTCGCTTGCCGATTAAGTACATTTCGCACCCGAGGCAAAAGTTAAATGCTGCGTTCAAAAAAGCAGCGCCTAGTGCAAAGCCGACCGCAATTGTTGCGACCAAGTCAGCACCCGAGAGCAATGCCAATAAACCAACAATGGCAAACAGGAATCCAACTAACTGAGCAAAACGTGGTGGCTCGACTGCTTCTAATTCAGTTGGCTTTCCAAGTTTTGGCGCAACTAGCTTGCGATACAAAATTCCGTACGGTTGAGCCTGTAACCCAACAAAGGCGCCGAGTGCAAAAACCACGGCTTGAATTCCTAGCAACACTGTGGCAATGCTCGATGGGATTGTCAGCAACGTCGCAGACAAAACAACAGTTGTGAT
>CANJRK010000005.1 GCA_947476765.1 Actinomycetota bacterium | reverse complement strand
GAAGTGTTAAGTGAATTTCGCACTTTTTGCCAGCCGGGTGTGTCTATCCCGGCTTTTATTTCAGTCTTGACCGGGATTACTGATCACCACGTAGCTGATGCACCTTCAGTTAGTTCTGCCGTAACTGAATTTTTGGCATTTGCCAACTTCGATGGTGGTGACCAAGCGGTATTAGTCGCACACAATGCCCCATTTGATGTTGGATTTCTGAAAGCAGCCTGTGCGAAATTTCAAATCCCCTGGCCCGCTCCCCGCATTTTAGATACGGCGATTTTGGCTAGAAAAATCTTGCGTAAAGATGAAGTTCGCAATCGCAAACTTGGCACATTGGCTCAATACTTCCGAGCTCCAGTTAGTCCAACTCACCGTGCTCTCGATGATGCGAGGGCAACTGTGTCAGTGCTCCATGGCCTGATGGAGCGCGTGGGAAATCTTGGTGTCCATGATCTTGAGGGTCTGCAAACATTCAACGGACCTGCCACCGAGCGAAGGCGACGCAAACGACACCTAGCAGATGGTTTACCTGATTTGCCTGGTGTCTACATTTTTTACGATGCAAATAATCGACCGCTTTACGTGGGCACTTCAATTTCTATTCGCAAGCGTGTCATGTCATATTTCACTGCGGCCGAAACTCGAAGCCGAATGACTTCCATGGTCGAATTGGCACAACGTGTTGAAGCTGTGGTTTGCCAGACTGCGCATGAAGCACAAATTCGTGAATTGCGAATTATTAATGAACTCAGGCCCGTTTATAACCACCGATCCCGTAATCCAGAGAAAACAATATGGCTAACCCTGACCAATGAAAGATTCCCGAGATTGTCATTGATCCGGCAGTCCACTTTCCCAGCGCCGGATCGAATTGCTATCGGTCCATTTCCAAGTATGCAATCCGCTGATTTTGCGATGCAAGCGCTCTATCAAGTTACTGATTTGCGCCAATGCAAGGAACGCATCATTACTAGAACTTCTATGTCACCTTGCATGCTCTTTGACATGAAGCGTTGTATTGCGCCGTGTGCTGATACATCGCTTGTTGATGACTACCAAGAAATCACAACCCAGGCATTAAACATACTGAACGGTGATTCGGTAGTTGCCACAACAACCATGCTCGGTCGCATTCAAGAATTGGTTAATTCCGAGAAATTTGAAGAGGCTGCAGTTATTCGCGACCGAATGCGGTCACTAGAGATAAGTATTTTCCGGTCCAGCATGTTGCGCGAGTTAAGTGCTATCCCATTTTTAATTGCTGGCAAACCTAATTCGGAAGCTGGCTGGGACATCCAAGCATTTACCCATGGACGTTTTGCAGGTGCTATTCAAGCACCTGTCGGAAACAATCCCAAGCCATACATTGAGCAGCTTAAAACTATTGCGGCTACTGATGTTGAGCTTCCAACCCTGGTGGCCGAAATGGAATCGAATTTAAAGTGGCTTGGTGATGGCCTGACACGGCTGGTGGAAATCACGCCAGGATATAGTTGGGCTCATCCAATAGCTGCGCCACAAACTAAATATCTTGCCGGCGCAAGGTTAAGCGCCTAACGCAAAGCGCTGACTCACCGAAATCCAGACATCAAGAAGCGAGCTGGCGGCGCCAGAATCTAAGGTGCCGTAGGCAACTGGTAAGGCGCGCGCAATCCGATCAATTGCCGAATCACTTACTGGGCCAAATCTCTCCGATGCCTTGGCTGCGTCATAGGTAACCATTGTGGCTGCGGCATTAAGCGCAACCACATCTCGAATCGCGGCAAAGTTGCCATCTTTTCGGCCACTTATGATTTCGCGCACAACTTGAGCGTTGTAAGCCGCATCGCCGCCTCGCAATTGCTCAATAGTTGCTGGCGTCAAGCCAAGAATTTGTGGGGTCAGGGTGTACTCACGCAATTGCCCCGAAGTCACATCCCAAATTTGTGAGGGCGCTGAAGTAGATAATTCATCAAGCCCGTCACTACTTCGTACCACCATGGACTTAAATCCGCGCTCGAGTTGGACCTGCGCCAGAACGGGAGCCAGCCGCAAGTCTGCGCAACCAAGTAATGATGCCTCGGGTTGACCTGGGTTGGACAACGGTCCCAAAACATTAAATACGGTCGGTACACCTAATTCTTTTCGTACTGCTCCGGCGTATTTCATCGCTGGGTGATGTGCTGGGGCAAAACAAAATGCAATTCCGGCATCAGCGACGCATGAACTAAGTGTTGAAGTTGGCATGTTAATTGCAACGCCGAGTGCTTCTAGAACATCCGCAGTGCCAGCTTTTGACGATATTGCTCGGTTACCGTGTTTTAGTACTGGGATGCCAGAACCCGCAACCGTAAGCGCAGCCATAGTGGAAATGTTTACGGTGTGTGCGCCGTCGCCACCAGTACCTACTACGTCAACAGCGACGCGATCTAAATTAACTTCAATTGCATTAGCCAACATTGCCTTGACCATGCCGCTAACTTCAGTTGCAGTTTCACCCTTGACTCGAAGTCCCATAACTAAGGCAGCAATCTGCGAGTCAGCAGCCGTTCCTGACATCATTTCGTTCATTGCCCAAAATGCCTGTTCAAACGAGAGGTCATCTCGGGAAACTAGGGTTCCTAAAACTTCTTTCCAAGTTGTCGAAGTCATCGCGAGGAAGCCTGTGCTCGGCTAGTGGGAAACAGCGGAGTCTGCCTGAAGCAGATTCACAGCTGCATTTACTAATGCGCGCGGGTCGATCGGATGTGCAACTACAGCGTCGGCGCGAGACCAAGTCGCCAGCCACCGATCATCTAGGCGACCAACGAGAACCAAAACAGGTGGGCAATTAAAAATCTCATCTTTAAGTTGACGACAAAGACCCATGCCGCCAGAAGGCGTGGCTTCCCCATCCAAAATCAGTAAATCAAATGGTCGCTTGTCTACTGCGGCCAACACAGCAGGCTGTGTGGCGCACTCAAGAATCTCTACCTCGCCAAAACTTAGTGCGGGTCTGCGGCCCAAACCTAGACGGACGCTGGCTCGAACTGCGGAATCATCGCTGTAAACCAGAACTTTGAGCGGAGATGAGGATGTTGACACCCCAAAAGAGTATCTGACGGGTGGGCCAGGCGGGTAATTCGAGGGGCCAAATCCGGCTCCTAATGGCGTAGGTCACATCGACCCAAAAACAGCCATCCTGCGGGGAATTCGCCCTGACTCTTGGGTAAACTCATGATCGTGAGTACCGCTTCCGCAATCCGAGTCCCCAGCCAAGCCGAGCGACCAAATATGGTCTCGATCGGCACAATTGTTTGGCTTTCCAGCGAGTTAATGTTCTTTGCTGCCTTGTTTGCAATGTACTTCACGTTGCGCTCAGTAAACCCTGAGATCTGGGCTGAAGAAGTAAAACTTTTAAACATCCCACTTTCCTCGATAAATACCACAGTCCTGGTTTTGTCATCAGTTACTTGCCAGCTCGGTGTCTTTGCGGCTGAGCGCGGCGACGTTAAAGGGTTGCGCAAGTGGTTCGTTATCACATTTCTAATGGGATTCTTCTTCGTATCTGGCCAGGTTTACGAATACGCCAAGCTGGTTCATGAAGGTTTAACACTTGCATCATCGCCATATGGCTCGGCGTTCTACTTAACAACGGGTTTTCACGGGCTGCACGTAACGGGTGGATTAATTGCATTCCTTTTCGTGTTAGCGCGTACTTACGCAACGAAGAATTACTCACATAAACAAGCGACAACAGCAATCGTGGTTTCGTACTACTGGCACTTCGTTGACGTCGTATGGATTGCCCTTTTTGCAACCATCTACTTAATCAAGTAATTGCAGTAATAAGAAGTTTTTTAAGTCCGACAAGATTAGAAAAGGAATACTGTGGCACTAAATCGGAGACATCCAGCGGCGCTTTTTGCAGTGCTTGTAGTTGGGCTCGGCACAACTGGTGCAGCTTATGCCGCAGTGAGTGCTCAGACCGCTCCAAAAGCTGCAGTGAGAACTGAAACCCAGGTTGAACAGGGTAAGCAACTGTTCTTAGAAGGGTGCTCTTCATGTCATGGCTTAGCCGCGCAAGGTGGCTCGGATGGACCATCACTTATCGGTGTTGGCTCTGCTGCGGTTGATTTTCAAGTTTCTACGGGCCGGATGCCACTTGCCGCTCCTGGCGTGCAAGCTATGCCAAAAACTCCCAGCTACAACGAAGCAGAAACGGCTGCATTAGCTGCCTTTGTGGCAACTTTGGCACCAGGACCAGCAATTCCAACTGAAGAGATGCTAAATACCTCTAATGCCGAAGTTGCCCTAGGCGGAGAGTTATTTCGCACAAATTGTGCGCAGTGCCATGGCGCCAATGGCGTAGGTGGCGCCCTTTCCCAAGGTCGCGTTGCACCAAGCTTGATGGGGTCTGATGCAAAAACCATTTACGAAGCAATGGTCTCTGGTCCCCAGTCAATGCCAGTTTTCGCCAATAGCACATTGAGCATTGAGGACAAGCAAGGAATTATCCGCTACATCCAAGAGCTTCAGAAAAATGAAAGTCCCGGTGGATTCAGCCTTGGGCGCCTGGGTCCAGTGACTGAAGGTCTGTTTATTTTTATCGCCGGTTTAGGTGCGCTAATCATTGCAGCAGTATGGATTGGAGCTAAGGCCAAATAATGAATGAGCTCGAACACCCAACAGGTGATCCATATGGCGCCAAGGATGGCAAAGATTTAGTTAGCGGCATCACGGTATTTCCGATGGAGCCACATGTCCCCCGCAAAGCAGACATCGATCCAAAGGCTGCTCGTCGTGCTGAGCGACAAGTTGCAACTATGTTTGGCTTGTCATCTTTAATGATCATTGCGTTTGTAGTTGCATTCGTGAAAATTCCAAATACTTCGTTAATTTCCATACCAATTATTGGCGTAGTTAATGCTAATCACATTGCTATTGGGTTTACTTTTGGCTTAGCAATTCTTTTGATCGGCATTGGCGCAATTCATTGGGCCAAGAAATTAATGCCAGATGAAGAAGTGGTTCAAGCTCGACATGCGCTGACTTCCCCTGATGAAGAGCGCAAGGAAGTTGAATCTAGTTTTAAGCGTGGCGCAGCTGAATCTGGCTTCAAAGAGCGCAAGATCATTCGTCGCTCGCTACTAGGGGCACTAGCTCTATTTCCAGTTCCGCTAGTGGTATTGCTTCGTGACCTTGGTCCTATGCCTGGTACTCGCCTTCGCGAGACCATTTGGGATAAAGGAATTCACCTGGTAACAGATGCCACTTACAAGAAGATTAAGGCTTCTGATATTCCACTAGGTGGATTGATAAATGCTGTTCCAGAGAACTTGCTCGAAGTAGAGCACGAGGAAGAAAACCTCAATCAGCGCGGCAAAGCCTCAATTATTGTGGTGCGAATGGATCCGGCTGATATCGTTTCTCAGCAGGGCCAAGACTGGGATTATCAAGGCGTTTTAGCGTTTTCGAAAATTTGCACGCACTTGGGATGTCCGACTTCGCTTTACCAACAGCGCACTCACCACTTGCTGTGTCCGTGCCATCAGTCTACGTTTGATTTATCAGACTCGGGCAATGTGGTTTTCGGACCAGCTGCACGTCGCATGCCACAACTTGCGATCACAGTAGACGCCGAGGGTTACCTAGTTGCCCAAAGTGGATTTAACCAACCAGTAGGACCTAGTTTCTGGGAGCGCGGATGAGCACCACCGAAGAATCAATTCTGGCACCTGCCCAAACAGCACCAGCAACAAAAGGTGGTGCCGTAGCGGCATACATCGATGATCGTCTGGCGTCTGCAAGTTTCACTAAGCGCTTGCTGGACAAAGTATTTCCCGACCACTGGTCATTCATGCTCGGTGAAATTGCGCTATACAGCTTCATTATTTTGCTTCTGTCTGGTACGTATTTAACTTTGTGGTTCAACCCGTCGATGACAGAAGTTATCTACAACGGCTCATATGTCCCGCTCAAGGGCGTAAAGATGTCCGAGGCGTACTCTTCAACCTTGGCGATTTCCTTTGATGTGCGTGGTGGCCTATTGATGCGCCAGATCCATCACTGGGCTGCACTGTTCTTTGTCGCTGCAGTATCAGTTCACTTACTGCGAGTGTTCTTCACTGGAGCATTCCGTAAGCCACGTGAAATCAACTGGGTTATTGGCACGTTGCTACTTGTACTTGCGCTACTCGAGGGTTTCGCAGGTTACTCACTTCCTGATGATTTGCTATCTGGCACTGGCTTGCGAATTGCTGAAGGAATTATTCAGGCCATTCCGCTTGTTGGCACTTACGTCGCGATGTTCTTATTTGGTGGCGAATTCCCAGGCACTGACTTCATGCCGCGGCTTTATTCGATTCATATTCTTTTGATTCCAGGAATTCTTTTGGGATTAATCACAGTCCACTTGATTATGGTGTTCTACCAGAAGCACACTCAGTTCCCTGGCCCAGGTCGAACTGAAAGCAACGTAGTTGGTTTCCGTTTATTCCCGATCTACATGGCAAAAGCTGGTGGCTTCTTCTTCGTGGTATTTGGGATCACTGTGCTGATCGCGGCACTAGTGACCATCAACCCAGTCTGGATGTACGGACCGTATACGCCTTCGCAGGTTACTGCTGGCTCGCAGCCGGACTGGTACATCGGTTGGCTCGATGGCGCGGTACGACTTACTCCTAACTGGGAAACTAGCATTCTTGGTCATACCCTCAGTTGGAATATTTTGATCCCAGCGCTGATAGTCCCTGGCATTATGTTCACTGCACTTGGTCTGTACCCATGGATCGAAGCTTGGGCAACAGGAGACAAGCGCGAGCATCACTTACTTGATCGACCACGAAATGCTCCAACGCGCACGGCTTTGGGTGTTATGTCCTTG
Organism: Actinomycetota bacterium; assembly: GCA_947476765.1. GTDB lineage: Bacteria > Actinomycetota > Actinomycetes > S36-B12 > UBA5976 > UBA5976. The sequence continues at coordinate 11,325 of CANJRK010000005.1, read as the reverse complement.
GTCTTTTACATGATCCTGGTTATCTCGGGTGGTAACGATGTAATCGCAGTGGCATTTAATCTTTCAATCAACCAGATCACTTGGGGCTTCCGAGTATTGCTATTCGTAGCCCCACCGCTGGCATTTGTGATTACCAAGCGAATTTGCTTAGGGCTTCAGCGAAGCGATAACAATAAGCTGTTACATGGTTACGAAACAGGACGTATTCTTCGTTTGCCAAGCGGTGAATTCCTCGAGATTCACGAACCAATTGGTGAAGCTGAACGTGCGAAGCTGCTTGCCAAGGCTGACGTAATTCCATTGGAACTGCCATCGGCAGTAGATGAAAATGGTGTCCGCAATCCAAAGGCTGCCAAGTCCATCGCTCGTGCCAAGCTCTCCCAATGGTTCTACTCTGATGTAATCCCAACACCAACTGATGCGGAGCTGCGTGAAGCTGCACATCATGCCGAGCACGAATTGCATCAAGCTCAATCACACTTGAAGGAAATTGAAAGTCACTAAATCTAATTAACTAAAAACCCGTTCAACTTTAGGTTGGGCGGGTTTTTAGTTGCCAGTTAAAGTATGTCGGCGCTCAGCAGCTAGCTCCTGAGCTAGCGAGTCCGTGAATGGCCGCATCGGACCGACTGCACATTGCAATACGGTGTCAGCAAGTTCTGGATTTCGAGCTAGCGCAGGTCCATGCATGTAAGTTCCAAACACATTGCCATGCCAGACCCCTTCGGATTTATTAAACCCATTTCCGGTACCACTTAAGACACTGCCAAGCGCTGGCATGTCAGGACCCAATTGCGTAAGGCCTTGATGGTTTTCAAAACCAGTGAGAATTGGCAGGTCACCTCGCGTAGGTTGCACAACTAGCTCACCAACGCTTCGAGGTGCGTTGGTGTAAACCGTGTCTGCATCAACCAAGCCAAGTCCACTTATTTTGCCTTCGACTGAATCAAGGGATGATCCAATAATCTGAAACCCGGCACAAACTGCAAGTACTGTGGCGCCACCTGCGGCCGCATAATTTAGGCCGCCATCAGCGCGCAGCATTTCTAATGCCGCTATTTGTGGACCGTCCTCGCCTCCCCCTAGTAAATAGATGTCTCCACTTCGGGGTATCGCTTGGTTTGGAGAAACTTCAACCAGTTCCACTTCAATGCCCCGCGCCCTTGCGCGATGGATTAAGACTTCAGCGTTGCCTTGGTCACCATAGGTACCAAGTAAATCGTGATACAGCCGGATTATTGAAAGTTTCATACGTGGCCACCTTGAGTGGCTGCGATGCCAAGCGCCTGCGCAGCTAGATCCTGAAAGGCCGTGTAGCTGGCAATCGCCTGGATCTGCGAAGTGGCGCAGGTTGCTGCCGCTGACTCAAAATCATTAGCAAGCACGACATCGATACCCTGAACGCTTAGTCGATATGCCACATCTAGCTTTCGATCGCCAGTGCAGACTACTTGTTTACCCTGCAGGCTTGAGTAGTCAATATCCCACAGCCACGAGGTATCCCTGCCATCAATCCCTCGAGCATTAACCGAGAGAATCACACTTTGCTTTGTGATCTGAGCTAGTGCCTCCCGCCAGCTTTCTGGATTCTTTGCTAAGTGCGTAGGAATCTTGCGGTTGGCAGCCTCGAACTCAGTTATTCGATCTGGGGATTGCGAGATCAATTCTTGAGCCTCTTGCGCATTAATTTCAGCGCCCATTAAGCGGGCCGCTTCAATAACCAAGGTGCTGTTGCGCTGCGGTCCGCGCAAGCGTTTGTCGGCTCGAACGTCAGGTAACTTGGTGCCAAGACCACACACACAGCTGTAGTCCCCGGTACTCCAGTCCAAGATCGCCGCGCACTTTGGGCAAGTTGCAGCATCTGGGTGTTTGCGGCCGCCAAATCCGATTCGGATTACATGTCCGGCCTGGGCTGCCGAGTATTCCAAGAATGGATCGTCACGATCGATAACTAGACTTACGTCATCGGTAGCAAACGTGTCGTTCCAAAGCTGCGATACTTTTCGCACCTCCCCAGTTCGGTGCAATTGATCTCTTGAAAGATTCAATAGCACTACCACTTTTGGTTTTGTCTGACGAAATATTTGCGGCAAATACATCTCGTCTACTTCAATTGCAGCAAATCGATTTCTTGGCTTACTTGCTAAAGCTGCAACAATACCGGCCGGCATATTTGCCCCAGAGCCGCTAGTGCTAACGCCCTCATGGGCATATTGCTCCAGAATCTTAGCTAGGTTTGCAGTTGATGTTGTTTTGCCGTTAGTTCCACTAACTAGAACTAGATCACGCTGACTTGCCAATTTAGAAAGCGCGTTCTTATCCAAAGCAAGAATTACACGACCAGTTAAAGTGTCACCACGTCCACGCTTAAGTGCGCGAGATACCCCACCGGCTACTTGTCCGATTGCACAAGCAAGTTCGAGTCGCAGTGAGTTAGTCACAAGCAGTGCCTGCGCTAACTTACTTAACGAATTCGCCGCGGTAGTACTCGAAGATCAAACCGTAAATTGCCATCATTAGCGCAAATAGTCCAAAGACCATCATCCAGCGCGCAAACACGAATCCCAATACGAACACTGCTACTGCAAATCCGATTGCGAATGGCCACCATGAGTACGGTGAGAAGAATCCGTAGTCTGGATCAATATCAGAAATCAGCGCTAACTCATTATCTTCTGGCAGTGGACCAACCCGCTTTGACGTGAAAAGCACGTAGAAAGAAATTAGAAAAGCTAAACCACCGGTAAGCGCCAAAGCGGTAGTGCCCACTACATCGCCACTCATAAACCAATAAATTATTGCTAGCCCGATGTATAGAACAGTTCCGTAAGCAAATAACTTGCCACCAACAATCATGGTTTAGTGACCTTTCCCTGGCGTACTACCGGCTGCTGTCTCAAATGCTTCACTGCGATCCCGATGTTCCATGGCCGCTACTTCTGGATGGTGCAAATCAAAAGCTGGGCGCTCACTTCGGATTCTAGGAATCTCTACGAAGTTGTGGCGAGGTGGTGGGCAAGAAGTTGCCCACTCAAGGGATGCTCCCCAGCCCCACGGATCATCGCAATTGACCATAGGTGCATATTTGTGGGTCTTGTATATGTTCCAGAAGAACACAAAGGTTGAGGCGCCCAAGACGATAGATCCGACTGTTGAGACCATGTTCAAGGTAGTGAATCCGTCGCTTGCCAGATAGTCGGCATAGCGACGAGGCATGCCTTCAACGCCTAGCCAGTGCTGAACTAAGAATGTTATGTGGAAGCCGAAAAATACCATCCAGAAATGTAGCTTGCCCAAGCGCTCATCCAGCATCTTGCCAGTGAACTTTGGCCACCAGAAATAGAATCCAGCAAACATTGCAAACACTACGGTTCCGAACACTACATAGTGGAAATGTGCGACCACGAAATAGGAGTCACTCACATGGAAATCTAAAGGTGGCGCAGCCAAGATGATTCCCGTAAGTCCACCAAATAAGAATGTAGTTAGGAATCCAATGGTCCAAAGCATCGGAGTTTCGAAACTTACCGACCCGCCCCACATCGTGCCAATCCAGTTAAAGAATTTCACACCCGTTGGAACTGCAATCAACATGGTGGTAAATGCAAAGAACGGCAAGTTCACTGCGCCGGTCACGTACATGTGGTGTGCCCAAACAGCAACCGACAATCCGGCAATTGCAATTGTTGCAAAAACTAGGCCTTTGTAACCAAAGATTGGTTTGCGACTAAATACCGGCAAAATCTCCGTTGCAATTCCAAAGAACGGAAGTGCCAAAATATAAACTTCAGGGTGGCCAAAGAACCAGAACAAGTGTTGCCACAAGATCGCGCCTCCGTTAGCCGCATCGAATACCACGGCACCAAATTTGCGGTCGGCTTCCAGCATCAGCATCGCAGCTGCAAGGACTGGGAATGCCATCAAAACTAGAACGCTAGTCAAGAGCACGTTCCAGGTGAAAATTGGCATCCGGAACATAGTCATACCAGGTGCGCGCATTGTAAAAATAGTCGTGATGAAGTTAACGGCTCCCAAGATGCTAGCCATACCCGACATAGTCAACCCAAGGATCCATAGATCTGAGCCAACATTCGGTGAGTTAATTACATTCGAAAGTGGTGCGTATGCAAACCAACCAAAACCTGCAGCGCCACCAGGTGTCAAGAAACCAAGCATTACGATCAGGCCACCGAATAGGTACAGCCAGTAGCTGACCATGTTTAGGCGCGGGAATGAAACATCAGGAGAGCCAATTTGAAGCGGCATGATTGCATTTGCAAAGCCTGCAAATAGTGAGGTTGCAAATAAGAACAACATTAAAGTTCCGTGCATCGTGAACAATTGGTTGTATTGCTCATTACTTACAAACTGCAGGCCCGGCCGAGCTAGCTCAGCGCGCATAATTAATGCCATTAGGCCGGCAATTGCAAAGAATGCAAACGATGTGACCATGTAGAGATTTCCAATTACCTTGTGGTCGGTTGAGGTAATGGTTTTGACAACAATGTTGCCTTTTTTTGCAGGTGGTCGCAAGGTGCCTTGTGGTGCCTGGACTGGCTTATCCAAAATTGCCATTAGGAAACTCCTGCTACTTCAGATCGACCTGAGTCGATTTTGCCTACTTGACCACGTGCTTTTAGATCTGCGATGTGAGCGTCATATTCTGCGCGGGAAACTACTTTTACATCAAAAAGCATGCGGGAGTGATCGACTCCACAAAGTTCCGCGCACTTGCCCATAAATACACCTTCAGTATTTGGCGTGACAGCAAACTGATTATTTCGACCTGGTACTACGTCCATCTTCATTAAGAATGCAGGAATCCAGAACGAGTGAATTACATCTGGTGAAGTCAATTCAAATTTAACTTTTTCATCAACTGGCAGCCACAGGACAGGCGGTTGACCTGGCGTGCCGACGTCATAAACATTTTCGTCTTCATAATTAAATGCCCAAGACCATCGCCAACCAACAACGTTCACACTATGAGTCTGACTGTTGTCTAGCTTGGTCAAAATAGTTTGATCGCGCTGCGTGAAATAAAACAGCACCAAAATCATCATCAACGGCACGATGGTATAGAGGATTTCAAGTGGGACGTTGTAGCGAACTTGCTCCGGCAGTCCGTCGCCTTCTTTGCGGCGATAAGCAACTATTGCCCACAGGAGTAGGCCCCAGACTAGAACTCCAACTATTAGTGCTGCCAACCATGAACCTTGCCAAAGTGAAAGAATTCTATTTCCTTCTTCAGTGGCGGGTTCTGGCATTCCAATTCGGCCGTACTGGTTATCTAGCGAACATCCGGAAAGCAAAATCATTCCAATTGTTGCCGCTGAAATGGTTTTAAGTTGCCTACGGCGCACTTTGGTTTTCACTAGTAACTAATCCTTATGGTTGAGCCGATTAAGGCACAATAAGCGCGCCAATAAACGAATTTCCTAGGTTTAACATTACCGCAAACCCTTTGAGATAACGGGTTTGGGACCGCCCAAGGGAGCAAGATCACATTCGCGGATTAGTGGCCCGATCCAAGGATGGGAAACTTGGGCGGTAGCCGCAAAAGTTCAGGTAAATTGGCGCAATATTCCGCGCGACTAATGGATTTGGCTCCCATGGAGCTAAGGTGACCGGTCATCCACTGGGTATCAATCAGCCGTCCGGAGCCATCATCTAGGGTACTAGCCAGAAATGCGAGGGCGGCTTTTGATGCGTCAGTTTCGAAGTGAAACATGGATTCGCCAGCAAATACCCCGCCAATTTCAAGGCCGTAGAGTCCCCCAACAAGTTGGCTACTGGCATCCCTAACTTCAATTGAGTGGGCTCGGCCTTCGGCGTGAAGTCTGCAAAAGGCCTCAATGACATCATGATTTATCCAGCCACTATCTCGAGTCGGATTCGCGCAAGCAGTAATTACGGCTCGGAAATCAACATCGACTGAGATGGAAAACTTCTTCATGCTTTTTCTAAGTGATCTTGAAACCACGACCTGATCTGGGTAAAAAATGGCTCGCTCAGCTGGTGACCACCAACCAATTGCCGAATCTTGTCCATCAATTTCATAAGGCATTGGAAATAGTCCAAGTTCATAGGCAGAAATCAAAACATCACTGTGCCATGACGAACCAAAAGTTGTTAACTTGGGCCACTCAATATTTGGATTCTTTTCTAACGGAACGCCCGTGGAGTCAATTGCACTGATTGCAATTAAGTCGAGGTCAGATGGTGCCAGTGTTGGATCCGGGAAATCGTTGTCCCACACCGGCGTCATATTCTTAACTACCTAAGTGACTTGCCACATCTTGGGCGCAATCTGGCCCATATGCATGACTGAGTCGCTCGATGAATTCAGCTTTATCTAAAACGAATTCTTGCGTTCCTACGGTTTCGATCACGTAAGTTGCGAGTAGCGAACCGACTTCTGCGCAACGTTGTAATTCAAGTCCCCAGCCCAATCCCATGAGGAAGCCGGCTCTAAAGGCATCGCCAACTCCAGTTGGATCTTTTATCGATTTTTCCTGAGCTACTGGAACAGAGATGTCTATCCCCTCCCTCGAAGTTATGCGTGCTCCGTTTTTTCCCAGTGTGGTAATTCGTACCCCGACATGATCTAAAACTTCATCGGCTGACCAACCAGTACGTTGTTCGATCAAAGTCGCTTCGTACTCATTGTTAAACAGGTAGGTAGCGCCATCAATGACATCCACAGTTTGTGGACCATCTAATCTAGGTAGTTGTTGTGATGGATCGGCGACAAATGGAACGCCTAAAGCCTTACATGCCAAGGTGTGCTTGCGCATGGCGGCTGGATCATCGGCTCCAATAAGTACAAGCCCTAAGCCACCAACTTCTTTGGAAATTTCAGTTAGATCTAGTTCACCCGACTCACTCATTGCGCCGGGGTAAAAAGAAGCGATTTGATTTTGTTCTTGGTCTGTAGTGCACATGAATCTGGCTGTATGTGCTGTTTTAGAAACATGTACGTGCTCGCAATTTACGCCATGTGCTTCAAGCCAATTTTTGTATTCAGCGAAATCCGAACCAACTGCTGCTACTAGTAATGGATTACCACCTAAGACGCCCATCCCGAAACAAATGTTCGCTGCTACCCCGCCACGACGAATCTGCAAATCATCAACGAGAAATGACAATGAGACGTTGTGAAGCTGATCGGCCATCAACGAATCGTTGAAGAGGCCGGGAAAGGTCATAAGGTGGTCAGTTGCAACTGAACCAGTAATCGCTATGCGCACAGTCGATGAGCCTAACAAGAAAGCCACCCATAAACCTTCGTGGGTGGCTTTTTACTTGAAAGGGGGTTAAATACTTTGGGTCAATATTCTCTAGTTAAAAGAATCGCCACAGGCACATGAGCCTGACGCATTTGGATTGTCGATTGTGAAGCCTTGCTTTTCAATCGTGTCAACGAAATCGATTACCGCTCCGCCTAGGTAAGGAACGCTCATGCGGTCAACCACTACACCCACGCCATTGATCTCTTGGCGAACGTCGCCATCAAGGCTGCGGTCATCAAAGAAGAGTTGGTAGCGCAGACCAGAGCAACCGCCAGGCTGTACAGCGATGCGAAGGTTTAAGTCATCGCGACCTTCTTGGTCGAGCAAATTCTTTACTTTCACGGCAGCAGTTTCAGTAATTACTACGCTGGTGGCTTGAGTAGTCTCGGCGGTCATTTCTCTCCTTATTGCATTGCTATCTATAGGCTACGACAAAGTTGCATATATTGCGATATTTGGCAGTTGCCCGCTAGCGGCGTCCCCAAGTTTGGGAAACTCGACTCGTTACCTCTGTTAGCACTTGCACCGGTTCAGCCAAAGAGCGTTCGCTACCAGCAAATTCCGACATTGAATAAGCAGAGTCGATTCCAGCTGCAGCACATTCGCGTTTCCCAAGTCTGACATCACCTGCAATTGCTACGCATGGCTTTCCTAAGGCCGCTGCATGGCTGGCCACGCCCGCAATTACTTTCCCGTGCAGGCTTTGATCATCTAGTCGACCTTCGCCGGTGATTACTAAGTCAGCAAGTGAAATCTGATAATCCAGTTCCACAATTTCGAGCACAGTTTCGATACCTGCCACACGCGTTGCACCCAGAAGCATTAATCCATATCCAAGTCCACCTGCAGCACCCGCGCCGATGGCTACTGCCGGATCTTTACCGTCGCTTCGACGTCCACAAACCTTACTGAAATTTTCCAGTGCGCCTTCAAGCTCCATTACAGAAAAATCATCCGCACCTTTTTGCGGCGCAAATACAGCAGTTGCGCCACGTAAACCAAGTAACGGATTGTCTACATCGCTAGCAACAACAATTTGAATCTGGGCAAAATTTGAAACTGATACGGATAAGTCAATTTCAGAAATTTCCTTAAGCTCGACTCCGCCATTGGTCAAACTGGCATCCGCAGTTGCCCCGATGGCAGCAAGCATGCCAGCCCCACCATCGTTGGTCCCACTGCCGCCTAGTCCAATCGTGATTTTTTTAGCGCCACGATTTTTAGCGTCAAGCATTAACTCACCGACACCGTAAGTAGAGGTTTTGCGCGGATCCCGCTCAAGCGGTTCGACTAAGTGCAGGCCACAGGCTTGCGCTGACTCAATCCAAGCTTCATTATCGCGAAGTAAGTATTGTGCAGGAGTTTTTTTACCTAATGGATCTGACACAAATACAGTTACAATTTCGCCACCGAGAACAGCATGTAACCCGTCTACAAATCCTGGGCCACCATCTGAAAGTGGAGCAATAACTACTTCATCATCGGGATGAGATGCTAACCAGCCAGATCGCATTGCTTGGGCTGCTTCAAGAGCCGTAAGGGTTCCAGTGAAACAGTCAGGGCTAACGAGTACTCGCACCTTCGTAAGTTAGCATTAACAACTATGAGCACCGAAGAGAGCACTCCGCCAAGCGAAGACATAGGCAAGGGCCGCCCCACCCCCAAGCGCAAGACTGCTGAATCTGCTCGAAAGCAAGGAATTTCGGTTCCAAAGGATCCAAAAGCTGCAAAGCGAGCCGCGCGGGAACGCGATCGCGAAGCCCGCGCTGTAGCTCGAGCTGGACTTTTAGCTGGCGATGCGAAGTACTTCCCGACTCGTGACGCTGGACCAGTTAAAGCTCAAGTGCGTGACTATATTGATCGTCGTCGCACTGTTGGTGAGTTCTTTGTTCCGATGGCATTTTTGGTTTTGATTCTAGGTTTAATTAACAACCCGACCGTACAGACCACCGTCGTTTATGTCTGGACCAGCATTTTGCTGCTAGTTGTCCTAGACACGATCTTGGTTGGCGTTCTTTTGGGGCGATCATTGCGCAAAGAATTTCCAGAAAAGAGTCAACGCAAGGGTGCGGTTTCTTATGGGGTTCTTCGGGCATTACAACTTCGTAGATTTAGAATCCCGCCGCCACGAATTAAAGCTGGTGGCGCTCCAGTTACTCCGAAAGTTAAAAAGTAACTAGAGCGCAGGGTCAGCGAAATAGACTTATAGATAGCCAGTTAGTTAGGAGCGAGTCATGTCATGGACTTGGATTTATCAAACTGAAGATGGCGCACCCGCTCCATCCCTACCTGCCGAAGCTGTTTTGTCAGAGTTTCCGTCCCAAGCGGATGCCGAAGAATATATTGGTCAAACTTGGGAAGCGCTTTTAGCCGGCGGCGTTGAAGCCGTAACACTTTATGAAGCGGACCGCGAAGTTTATGGTCCTATGTCCCTTAAGCCGGCACAATAACAAACTTTTAGATTTTTCGATCTGCGTGCTCACGCCGAAATTTCGGTGTGCTACAGTCGCATCACCGCGTTACCAGCGAAGTTCGGTGAGATTCCGACGCTGTCCCGCAACTGTGAAGTGACCAAAAGTCACAAGTCAGGTCGCCTGGGAACGTAGTTATCGTAAAAACTCTCGAGGAAGAGTTCGCCGAATCGCACCTTGTGTGTGTTGCGTCGGATATTTCTTCGACCACACAAGGAGAAAAATGTTCAAAAAATTGCATGTGGTCGTTGTAGTTAGCGCACTATTGCTGACCGCTTGTGGCCAATCTAATTCCAGCACTGCTAGTTCGCCAGAACCTACGGCAGTATCTGCAAGTTTCCCAGTCACGATTGAAAATAATGGCGCATCTATCACAATCGCGGAGCAACCAACTTCAATCATTTCGTTATCGCCTACTGCAACTGAAATTTTGTTTGCAATCGATGCGGGCGATCAAGTGATTGCAGTTGACGACCAATCCAATTACCCAGCTGAGGCACCAATCTCTGATCTATCTGGGTTTACGCCAAATTTAGAGTCGATTGTTTCGCTCTCCCCTGATTTAGTTGTCGTCAGCTTTGATGCTGATGGAATTGTCGCAGCATTAACTACTGCCAACATCCCAGTTTTAGTCCAGAATGCTGCAACATCACTTGACGATACCTACCTGCAAATCGCAGAACTCGGAACCGCAACTGGAAACGTAGAGTCAGCAACGAACTTGGCTTCAACTATGAAGTCCGAAATTGAAGCAGAGATTTCAAAACTTCCAACCAATGCTTCGGGACTAACTTATTTCCACGAGCTCGATAACACGCTTTACACCGTAACTTCGGCAACTTTTATTGGCTCAATTTACGCCTTAGCAGGATTAACTAACATCGCAGATACCTCGACTGATGCGGCAAGTGGATATCCACAACTTTCCCCTGAGTTCGTTGTTGCTGCTGATCCAGCAATCATCTTCCTGGCTGACACAAAGTGTTGTGAACAGACAGCAACCACTTTGGCTCAACGTCCTGGTTTCGAAAATTTGACCGCAGTAACCAGTGGTAGCGTTGTGGAACTTGATGACGATGTGGCCTCCCGTTGGGGTCCCCGCACCGTTGACTTTGTTAATGCAATCGTTGATGGAATCTTGAAAGTTTCCCCGGCTTAGCTGGAAACAGGAGCTACAGACCAATGAGAACTGCGACAGCGCGCACCATACCTAATTGGGCATGGGCAATAAGTGCTGTCGCAGTTCTTGCCACATTGACCATTGGGGTATCTGTCGGTGCGGTAACTATTGCACCAAATGTTGTTTGGTCGGAGATCTCGAGTCAGATATTTGGAGATTCAGCCTTAAGTAGCTCCAATACGACCATTATTTGGCAGCTACGTTTGCCTCGCGTGCTTCTGGCATTTGTTGTGGGTTCGATGTTGGCAAGTGCGGGTTGTGCTTACCAAGGAACCTTTCGCAACCCACTTGCCGATCCATACCTATTAGGTGTTTCGGCCGGTGCCGGCTTAGGCGCCACAATTGCAATCTTCTATGGCACCGGCACCTCAAAATTCTTACT
>CANJRK010000004.1 GCA_947476765.1 Actinomycetota bacterium | reverse complement strand
TATTGCCTGACTTAACTTCGTGGTCTGAAGTATTGCAGGCACTTTCGCCCCCAGGGTCAGTAAGTGGGGCTCCGAAAAGTAGCGCGCTGGAAATAATCTCTCGCCTGGAAGCCGCATCGCGCGATATATACTGCGGCGCATTTGGTTGGGTGAACGCAGACAATCACACAGCACAGTTGGCGGTAGGTATTCGAACTTTCTGGCAAAGCACTCAAAATGGTGTGCCCGTAATCAATTTCGGAACTGGTGCAGGCATAACTTGGGGGAGCGACCCACAGGGAGAGTGGAACGAGACCGAGCTAAAGGCCAGCCGACTACTGGACATTGCGGCTATGCATAGTGAATCCAACGTAGGCTAATGAATATGCAGATAACGCATTATTGGGTTAATGGTGAATTGGTTCCCACTGCACAAGCAACCATCAGTGTTTTAGATCATGGCTTTACGGTTGCTGATGGGGTATTCGAAACTTTGCTAGTTGAAAACGGTCAAGCGTTCGCGATCAATCGACATCTCGCTAGATTAAATCGCTCTGCTGTTGGTCTGGGAATCACGCCACCAGATAGCAAGGTTGTAGAAACTGCAATAGCTAAAGTCTTAGAAGTACATAGTGGACTTGAGTTCGGCCGACTTCGAATCACAGTTACAAGTGGCAACGGTCCGCTTGGTTCGGATCGCACGGGAAGTTCGCCCACACTAGTTGTGTCAGTTGCGAATCAAAATGTTTGGCCCGAAAGTACTTCCGTACTGTTGGTGCCATGGACGCGTAATGAAAATTCACCGCTTGCTGGATTGAAAACTACTTCGTACGCCGAAAATGTTTACGCCTTGGATACTGCAAAGCGACATGGTTTTTCCGAAGCGATATTCTGCGATACCTCTGGTCGGTTGTGTGAAGGTACCGGATCAAATATCTTCCTAGTTTCAAAAGGAGCGGTCAGCACACCATCTGATGCTTCTGGCCTACTTCGTGGCATAACGAGAGATCTATTGATTGAGTGGGCAAGGACTGCCGGGGTATCAATAGTGGAGCGAGATGTTGATCCAGATGAGCTGTGGGATGCTGATGAAGTGTTTATAACCTCATCCACTCGCAATGTGCACCCTGTTACGGAATTAGCGCAACTAGACGCAGCTGGGAAAGTTACTAAACATCGAGAAATCGATTTGGGATTGAAGACACAAAATCTGGGTAACATTTTCCTGGCAAGCAGGAGTGAAACCAGTAACCCATGAATAATTTGGAAACAAGCGAAGTGCAAGAGAAAAATTCCCTAAGTGATCGTCTTTATCGCAACTACATGGGCAAACGAGAATCCGCGCGTTCCAACAAAGCCTTAGATACAACTTGGCGGGGAATTATTCTCGTGCTCGGACTAACCACAGTTGGGCTTGGAATTTTCTTCTTACTTTTTCCAGGGCCGGGTTGGGCTGTCATCATTCTTGGTCTCATAGTGCTAGCAACTGAGTACGCGTGGGCCAGGCGAATACTAAATCCGGTCCAAGAATTTTCATCTCGAATCGCAAGGTTGGTTATTAGTCAGGACTATCGAAATAAACGAAGCAAGGTTGTCCTAGTTTCCACAATGGTGATGGTTACGTTGGTGTATGCCTATTGGGCCAAATGGGGAGCCACTATGCAGGGTTTCGAGCCGTTAGTTCGACCAATTGAAAACTTGTTCAAGGTAGAAATCTAAACCAGATCACCAAGTTCCAGGTTACGGCGATCAGCGCCCTCTCCCATAGACTTATGTCCATAAACAAATCTAAGGAATTCTCGTGCCGCACGTACTAGTTGGACCAGATCGCACTTCGGTTGCGTTTGAGGCCGGTGCCTGCGCGTACGACGTCGTAGGAGACAAAGCGCGTCAGGTCGTTGTGGCTCGAATTAATGGCAACATAGTCGACCTAAGCCACTCCATTAATGATGGCGATTTAGTTGAACCCATCTTGATCTCTGATCCAGAAGGATTATCCGTGCTTCGGCATAGTGTGGCGCACATTGTGGCGCAAGCTACGCAAGCAATTTTTGATGACGTAAAACTTGGTATTGGGCCTCCAATTAAGGATGGGTTCTTTTACGATTTTGGAACGAATCGAACATTCACTCCTGATGATTTAGAAAGTATCGAAAAAAAGTGCGTTGAAATTATCAATTCCGGGCAAAAGTTTTCTCGACGTGTGACAAATCGTGAAGCAGCACGGACAGAGTTAAGTAACGAGCCTTTCAAGATCCGTCTGCTTGGTGCTGATGATGATGCCACCGTAATGTCCGAGGACGTCATGGAAGTTGGCGGCGGCGAGCTAACGATTTACGACAACATCGATTTGCGCAGTGGTGAGCTGCGCTGGTGTGATCTATGTCGCGGACCCCACGTGCCAGATACCAGATACATAGATGCCCGTGCTATTAAATTGATGCGTACCTCTGCTGCTTACTGGCTCGGCGATCAAAAGAATGAATCGATGCAGCGAGTTTATGGAACTGCTTGGCCTAATAAGGATGGTCTTAAGCAGTACCTAAACATGTTGGAAGAAGCTGAAAAACGTGATCATCGTCGACTCGGTATTGATTTAGATTTATTTTCATTCCCAGATGAGATCGGTTCTGGCTTAGCGGTGTTCCATCCCAAAGGTGGAGTCATTCGTCGACAGATGGAAGACTACTCAAGAATTCGCCATGAAAACGCTGGCTATCAGTTTGTATACACACCACATATCACCAAGGGCGCACTGTTCGAACAATCCGGGCATTTGGATTGGTATCGCGAAGGCATGTTCCCGGCGATGCACCTTGACGAAGAACTGCATGAAGACGGCACTGTTAAGCGCCAGGGTCAGGATTACTATCTCAAGCCGATGAACTGCCCGTTCCATAACCTGATTTTTAAATCTCGTGGTCGGTCTTATCGAGAATTACCACTTCGACTTTTTGAATTTGGTTCGGTATACCGCTACGAGCGCTCAGGTGTGATCCACGGCCTAACTCGCGTGCGCGGCATGACCCAAGACGATGCCCACATTTATTGCACACCAGACCAAATGGCTGGGGAGTTGCAAAACCTTTTGGGTTTTGTGCTAGATCTACTTCGCGACTATGGTCTTGATGATTTTTACCTGGAACTTTCGACTCGCAATCCAGAGAAGTCAATTGGTACCGAAGCTGAATGGGAGCAGGCAACTGCTGCGCTAGCGCAAGCTGCGGAACTATCTGGATTAGAACTTGTACCAGATCCTGGTGGCGCTGCATTTTACGGACCAAAGATTTCGGTACAAGCCCGAGATGCAATTGGCCGAACTTGGCAGATGTCGACGATTCAGGTGGACTTCCAATTACCGCAACGATTTGAATTGGAATATCAGGCATCTGATGGCTCGCGCAGTAGGCCAATCATGATTCACCGCGCGTTATTTGGCTCGATTGAAAGATTCTTTGGAGTATTGCTAGAACATTACGCAGGCGCATTCCCACCATGGTTGGCTCCAGTGCAAGTGGCGGGCATTCCAATAGCAAGCACGCATGTTGATTACCTCGAAGGTGTGGCTGCTGATCTCCGTAAGCGTGGCATTCGCGTTGAAGTCGATTCCTCAGATGAACGCATGCAAAAGAAAATTCGCACTGCGCAAACGCAAAAAATTCCATTTATGTTGATTGCTGGCGATGAAGATATCGCGGCAAATGCTGTTTCCTTTAGGTATCGTGATGGCACGCAAGAAAATGCAGTTCCAATCGAGCAAGCAATTAACAAAATTGTTGAAATCGTTGCTTCCCGCGCGCAAATCTGAGTTGAAGTATGAGCACTGATCCAAGAGGGCCACATGCTTGGGATCGCCTCTGGGCACCGCATCGCAAACAGTATCTAGCAGATGAAGCTGGCAACTTTGATGATAAGACGTGTCCATTTTGTATCGCTCAAGATGTTTCAAATGAACAAGGTCTGGTAATTGTTCGACGCACACATGCCTTCGCGGTAATGAATAAATATCCATACAACAGTGGGCACTTACTAATTTGCACCAATCGACATGTCGCACTGTATGACCAAATGACCTTAGAGGAAACTCAGGAGATGGCCGAGCTCACGGCGCAGGCGATGCGCACGTTGCGTGAGGTTGCAAAAGCTGATGGATTTAATATTGGTTTGAACCAAGGAAATGTTGCTGGCGCTGGCGTGTCAGATCACATACATCAACATGTTGTGCCGCGTTGGGCCGGCGACATCAACTTCATGCCAATTATTGGTGGAACAAAAGTCTTACCAGAACTAATTGAACAAACCAGATTGTTGTTGTCAGAAAATTGGAGCAACTAGCGAGGCCGTGCTCGCTTCGCTGCGAAGAGTTGCGCCAGGGATTAAACCGTGCGTCCACAGCAGTCCCGGACACTGCGAGCTAACTTGTAAAGCGATCCAAGTAGTGAGTGATTCTTGACCTACTTCCTGACCCGAAGCATCACCCCACATGCGCGCCATTTCTTCAGTGAGGGCAATTCCGATGTATTCCGTTGTTTGAGTCACATCGATCGCTAAGTCGCCATCTATTTGAGTTGGAACCCAATTTGGATTTAGCATACTCAACCAAGTTTCGAATATTTTTTCACCTACACCATCATCTATTGGCGTAATGGTGACTAAATCTGGATGCGACCAAGCAGATTCCAACTTTGTCACACTGATTGGCAATCCCGATTGATGATTTTGTAGTGTCGCGTCATCTAAGCCTAAGTACGCAAGTTGTTCGAATAAATCTTCACGGGCAGAGCTAGTGAGCGCTATATGCTCGGGATCTGCAGGTTGAGTTATCCAAGCACCTTCGACTAGAGCGTGGATTTCACTTGTCAGTATGTCGTAAACACCAGTAAGTGATAACTCATCATCAGAATCAATGGGTAAATACCTAACCATCAAGTCAGGTTCCATGGTTCGGCTTGCAATCGCGCACAACTCATCAAAATCCGCCCGCCCATGCACCACATTCAATGCCAAGAGGTGGCGCGGCAAGGTCAAGTCTTTCGCTTGATTCCAGGCATCAATAGTTTTTGCGCCAACGCCTGATGCACCATCAAGAGCAACCACTAGACCATCACAGGATTGCAAGATTCTGCTATCTACTTTTGACTCAGCGTGCACGAATAGCGTGACTCGGGGCAGTGATTTTGATTGCAACGCACTAGGAAATTCAGCTGGACTTTCAAATCCTAAATTGGCCGCAATTACCGATAAGTCAGCAGTATCCGAGACTATTAGGTAGAGCAAAACGTGCGGGTGCCGTAAGACTGACTCATGACTAGGTAACATCGACATATCCCTACGAATCGTAGCGGGCTAGAGGTAATTGAGGTATTTAACGTGCTTGATAACGCAAGTGCGCGCCGTACGGTAGCGCATTTGGTGGATCCAGTAGCCCGTTTCCTAATTAGGGCCAAAGTTACCCCTGATGCAATTACCTGGTTTGGATGCGCAGCAACAATCGCAATTTCTGCGACTTTTTTAGCGCAGGGCGATTTTCTCGTGGGTGCCATCCTGTTTGCCATTTTTAGCGCAATCGACTTACTTGATGGAACTATGGCACGAATGCTCGGCACCTCTGGCCCATGGGGTGCGTTTTTAGATTCAACTTTAGATCGCGTTTCTGATGCAGCAGTGATCTGTGCAATTTGCTATTTCTATCTAAATCAACAATCAGCACAAAGTTCACTTGTAGTTGGTGCCGGAGTAGTCGCACTTGTTATGGCGCTATTAACGTCGTACGCCAGAGCAAAAGCCGAATCATTAAACGCAACATGCAAAATTGGAATAGCCGAACGAGCAGAGCGCAATCTAATAATTTGGTTTGGCTTGATGATTTCCGCATTTGTAACTGATGTCATGCCGCAAGTGTTCGTTCTGTTGGCGATTCTCTCAACCATTACGGTAATTCAAAGGATCCTGTTTGTGCGCAAACAGCTGGTCGCATGAGTTTGAAATCCAGAGCGATTGACTCTGCTTTTTGGTTTGGCTGGAATGCACTTTGGACTCTGCCAGCATCCGTTTCATATCGAGCATTTGATCTAGCCGGCAAAATTTCTTGGCGTTTGCAATTAACCGGAGTGCGACAACTGGAATTGAATTTGTCTCGAGTACTTGGCTGCAAGGTTACAGATCCCCGAATTCGTCCACTAAGTCGCACGGCAATCCGAAGTTATATGCGGTACTACTGTGAGACTTTTCTTTTGCCCCGATGGAACGATGAGCAATTGTTGGGCAAAGTTCGAACTGTTAACTCCGCTGTAGTTTCCAACGCGCTAACCACAGGTGGTGCGGTCTTGACTTTGCCGCATAGCGCGAATTGGGATTGGGCTGGTGCCTGGGCTGCGCGGGAATTTGGATCGTTGTGCACAGTCGCGGAAAGATTGCGCCCCGAAGGAGTGTTTCAAAAATTCTTAGCGATGCGAACTGCTCGAGGAATGTCAATTATGCCCTTGACAGGTGACGGCGGAACGTATGAATATCTGCGAGATCACGTGACCAACGGACGATTGGTTGCGTTGTTGGGTGATCGAGATGTTGCAAAGAGTGGAATGGGTAACCAATTTTTTGGACATCGCGCGTCACTGCCAATCGGAGCTGCGTTACTTGCATTGGATACCGGCCGACCTTTGATTACTTGCGCCGCATGGTACGACGACGAAAATTTAGTAATTGAATTTGATGATGCGATCGAATTTGATCGATCGCCGGTTCAAGGTCGAGATCGCCTACGTCGCGCGCAAGAGGTATCGGCGTTGATTGCGGCAAATTTCGAAAAGCACATTTTGACTCACCCAGGCAATTGGCATCAACTGCAGCCAGTATGGGCTGACTTAGTGGCATCGGATGTGAATGCCAAATGAAGATTGGAATTGTTTGTCCGTATAGCTGGGACATCCCTGGTGGAGTAAGTGCACATGTTCATGACCTAGCCAAAGCCTTAATAGATATGGGGCATCAAGTTAGTGTCCTAGCGCCAGCGGAATTCGACGAGTTACTTCCTGAGTTTGTGGTTTCCACCGGCAAACCGCGAGCGGTCAAGTACAACGGTTCGGTAGCGCGTTTAAGTTTTGGTCCAATTGCGGCACGCAAAGTTTCGCGATGGATCGAAGATGGTGAATTCGACGTTTTGCATGTTCATGAACCTTTGGCGCCGAGCTTGTCAGTGCTAGCGTGCTGGGCGGCAAAAGGTCCGATCGTTGCAACATGGCATTCGTCAATGGACAAGTCACGCATGATGCTGACATTAGCCAAGCTGGCACAAACAGCAATGGAAAAAGTCTCAGCACGAATCGCCGTAAGCGAGGCAGCCCGAAGCACATTGATAAAGCATGTTGGCGGTGACGCAGTCGTAATACCTAACGGTGTTGACGTGTCGATGTTCAATAATGCCCGACCGATGTTTGGGTGGCCAGGTCCTAACCAATCAATTGTCTTCCTCGGGCGTGGAGATGAACCTCGCAAAGGTTTAGCAGTGCTAGTTGAGGCCTATCCTGAAATTCGTCGCCACTTACCAAATGTCCGTCTGTTAATCGCTGGCCCTGGTGAGCCAGCAGATGAGCTCAAAAAATTATCGCCCAGTGATCGCGCCAGCGTTACAGTTCTTGGCATGGTGGCCCCAGAAGATAAAGCAAGCGTGCTGGCATCCGGAACTATTTACGTGGCTCCCAATACCGGCGGTGAATCCTTTGGCATAGTACTACTCGAAGCAATGGCCGCTGGTGTTCCAGTTGTAGCCAGCGACTTGGATGCCTTTAAGCGCGTTTTAGATTTTGGGCGCGCTGGTTTAACTTTTGAAAATGAAAATTCCGACGATTTAGCAAAAGTTGTTTGCGACCTACTAGCGAATCCAGGTGTGCGCGAAAAATTAAGTGCGCAGGGCGTAATTCGAGCGGCAGAATTTGATTGGGCTGTGGTGGCGCAAAGGATTGTTAATGTTTACGAATCAGTTCGAGTGCCAGGAGTGAAAGTGGAGCCAGATCTCACGGGGCAAATGATTGGTCGTCTAGGTCGAGGTCGCATTACGCCAGAACCACGAGGTGAGTTATGAGCAACGAAGTAATTTTTTGGATGCTAGGAGTTGGCCTAGGAATTTGGTATTTGAGCCATCAAGCTGGACGACTTGATCGCCTTCATCACCGCATTGATGTCACAGAATTAGCGCTACATGGACAACTTGTGCGAAGAGGCGGCATTGTCGCTGAGTTAGCAGCCGTCCCTGGTGTAGATCCAGCACTGTCAGTTTTATGGGGACAGGCCGCTCACGAAGTTTTAATTCTGCAAGAAGTAACGCAGCGTTCGCTGGTTGAAGATGAATTAACCAATGTTTTGCTTATGACCATGGATGAAGTAGAAGAAGTCAACGAAATCCGCACCAATGAATATGCCTCACAACTATTGGATGAGTTGGCACAAGTTTGCGATCGAATTGTTTTAAGTCACCAATTCCACACCGATGCGGTACGCGATTGCTTGGAGATTCGGGAGCAATACTTGGTGCGAATCTTCCGATTAGCCGGCCATGCACCGCGCCCACAAACTATCGAATTTGACGATCAAATCCCCCCGGCGCTTGCCGATTCGCGAATTGCCTAAGGCTCGCTAGACTTGGGGAATCCGAATTAGTACTTAAGAGGACCTCATGGCAAAAGATGCAAATAACACTGGCGTTACTGGCACTACCCGCGTAAAGCGAGGGATGGCAGACATGCTCAAGGGTGGCGTAATTATGGACGTCGTCAATGCAGAACAAGCCAAGATTGCTGAAGATGCCGGCGCTATTGCTGTGATGGCATTAGAGCGAGTGCCAGCTGACATTCGTGCTCAAGGTGGCGTTGCTCGCATGTCGGATCCAGACATGATCGATGGAATCATCAAGGCAGTTTCAATTCCAGTAATGGCCAAAGCGCGCATTGGACATTTTGTTGAAGCGCAAGTTATTCAAAGCCTTGGCGTGGATTACATCGACGAATCAGAAGTTTTAACACCAGCTGATTACACAAACCATATTGATAAGTGGCAGTTCACTGTGCCATTCGTTTGTGGCGCTACAAATCTTGGCGAAGCTCTTCGCCGAATTGCCGAAGGTGCGGCAATGATTCGCTCTAAGGGTGAAGCTGGCACAGGAGATGTTTCAAATGCCACTACACACATGCGCACAATTCGTGGCGAGATGCGACGCTTATCTTCATTAAGCAAAGATGAACTTTATGTTGCAGCAAAAGATCTTCAGGCTCCTTATGACTTAGTTTGTGAAGTTGCTGAAAAGGGTGCGCTCCCGGTTGTGTTATTCACAGCTGGTGGAATCGCTACACCTGCAGATGCCGCAATGATGATGCAACTTGGCGCCGATGGCGTTTTCGTTGGCTCAGGTATCTTCAAGTCTGGCGATCCAGTTAAGCGCGCAAATGCAATTGTGCAAGCTACGCTTCACTTCGACAATCCAGATGAAATTGCCAAGGCATCACGCGGACTAGGTGAAGCAATGGTAGGCATTAACGTTGCTGACATTCCAGTACCTCATCGCTTAGCTGATCGCGGCTGGTAAATGCCATGTCCCCAGTAATTGGGGTTCTCGCAATCCAAGGTGACGTGCGAGAACACGCACATTGCCTAACCCAACTCGATGTGGAAGTTCGGCTGGTTAAAACAGCTGAACAACTGGTTGGCATTGCTGGACTTGTGATCCCAGGTGGAGAGTCAACCACAATGAGCATCCTTGCGGTTAAGAATCAATTGTTTGGACCACTTCGCGAGTTGCGAAGCCAGATCCCAATGTATGGCTCTTGCGCTGGCTTAATAATGTTGGCCGACACAATTACAGATGGACGACCAGACCAAGAAACCATAGGCGGTTTGCAAATTACTGCCAAACGCAACGCTTTTGGTCGACAAGTTGATTCCTTTGAAATTGACTTAACTATTCCAGCAATAGGTGAACCCGATTACCACGCAGTTTTCATTCGCGCACCCCTAGTTGAAGCAGCTAGTTCCGCAGTGGAGGTGCTAGCGACCATTCCTGCACTCCAATCGCTAACCGGTACGGATCAAGTGGTTGCAGTACGGCAAGATAATCTCATGGCAACCTCATTTCATCCTGAAATAACTTCGGATTTACGAATTCATAAGTACTTTGTAGAAATGGTGAGGTCAGCATGAGCGGCCATTCAAAATGGGCAACCACAAAACATAAAAAAGCAGTTATTGATTCTCGCAGAGGCAAACTGTTTGCGAAATTGATCAAGAACATTGAAGTTGCAGCGCGTGTAGGCGGTGGCGATTCAGCAGCAAACCCGACACTTTATGACGCAATAGTGAAAGCTAAGAAGAGTTCGGTTCCTAATGACAACATTGATCGGGCAGTTAAGCGCGGCTCTGGAGTGGAAGCTGGAGGAGCTGATTACCAAACGATCATGTACGAAGGCTATGGACCTAATGGTGTTGCACTCTTAATTGAGTGCCTTTCAGACAACCGTAATCGCGCGGCATCGGATACCCGAGTGGCAGTAACGCGCAATGGTGGAAATATGGCTGACCCAGGCTCAGTGTCATACATGTTTGAACGTAAAGGTGTAGTCATGGTTCCCGAAGGCGCCTCGACAGAGGAAGCCATTCTTGATGCGGTGCTTGATGCTGGCGCCGAAGAGGTTAATGACCACGGCGGCAGTATCGAGATCATTAGCGACTCCAAGGACGTTGTTGCGGTTCGCCAAGCATTACAAGCAGCCGGAATAGACTATGAATCAGCAGAATCGACGTTTGTGCCAAACATGACAGTGCCGGTTGACGCCGACACCGCACGCAAGGTTTTTGCCCTGATTGAGGCACTCGAAGACGTGGATGATGTTCAGAATGTCTTTACAAACATTGACATTTCTGACGAAGTTCTGGCAGAACTGGACGACTAACGCCCCAAATCCGCCACATTTGGGTTGATATGCCATAGGCTTTCGAACAGATGTTCGGAGGAAATTATGAGGATTTTGGGGATAGATCCCGGCCTAACGCGTTGTGGCGTAGGCGTTGTGGATCTGAACTCGAATCGGCGGGCCAGTTTTGTAGCCGTGCACGTCATCCGTACGCCTAGCGCTAACGAGTTGCCAATGAGGCTGCATGAACTCGAATCTGAGTTGATCGAACTTTTCGAAACTTACCAGCCTGATGCCGTTGCAATCGAACGAGTTTTTAGCCAACACAATGTTCGTACTGCGATGGGAACTGCGCAAGCCAGTGCAGTCGCGATGCTAATTGCAGCGCGGAAACAATTAGGCGTTGCGATGTACACACCAACTGAAGTTAAAGCTGCCGTGACCGGACATGGTCGTGCAGATAAGGCTCAGATAACCGCAATGGTGACACGTCTACTTGGCCTAGCAGAACCGCCGAAACCTGCAGACGCGGCGGATGCACTGGCGCTTGCACTTTGTCATGCCTGGAAAGGCCAAGGTCGAGCCAGAATTGCCGAGCAAGTTTCGAAAATGGCGATGGCGAGTAGTCAATGATCTCGTCATTGCGCGGTCCAGTTTTAGAGATCAGAGTCGACTCACTAGTAATTGCAGTTGGGGGAGTTGGCATGATGGTTATGTGCGCACCTGACACAATTGCCGAGGCTCGCATCGGAAGTGAATTAACACTCTTTACCTCATTAGTTGTGCGCGAAGACTCGCTAACTCTATTTGGATTTACCAATTCGGAAAACCGAGAGATGTTCGAAGTTGTGCAGGGAGTTTCTGGCTTTGGTCCAAAACTTGCTTTCACAATTTTGTCCGCATTGCCAGCGGATGAATTGCGCACCGCAATTGGTAATGAAGATGTGGCAAGACTTAAACAAACGCCAGGGGTTGGAGCTAAAGGTGCACAGCGCCTTGTGCTGGAACTTAAGGATCGTATTGGTACTCCAAGCTCTGGCTCGAAACAAACTGGAAACAAGTCAATCCAGTGGCAAATGCAAGTCGAACAAGGCCTACTTGGACTTGGCTGGTCTAGTCGAGATGCCCAGCGAGCCATTAGTGCCGTGATTGAAGAAGGCGTTGATGATGCCACAGCTATTTCTGAACTATTGCGTCGCGCTTTGCAAATATTGGCTGGCGCATGAGTGAACGCATGGTTAGTCCTGAATTATCTGCAGCCGAACAAACTGCAGATGCGGCATTACGTCCTGCCTCGCTGTCTGAATTCGTCGGTCAAAAACGAGTTAAGGATCAACTGCACTTAGTCTTAAGCGCAGCAAAGCAACGCAATTCAAGTGCTGATCACATTTTGCTATCTGGGCCACCTGGACTTGGGAAAACAACTTTGGCAATGATTATCGCCTCCGAAGTGGGCGCGCCAATGCGGATCACAAGTGGGCCGACGATTCAGCATGCCGGTGACTTGGCAAGCATTCTTTCGAGTTTGGTGCCGGGCGAAGTTTTATTCCTAGATGAAATCCACCGAATGTCGCGCGCAGCCGAAGAGATGCTCTACCTGGCGATGGAAGATTTTCGAGTCGATGTAATGGTTGGTAAAGGACCAGGGGCAACTTCAATTCCACTCGAATTGCCGCCCTTTACTTTAGTTGGCGCGACCACTCGTGCTGGAATGTTGCCGGCCCCATTGCGAGATAGGTTTGGATTCACTGCACACCTGGATTACTACGAGGCAAGTGAATTAGAAGCAATCGTCCATAGATCAGCAAAGCAACTCGGTATTGCAATTGATGGTGATTCGGCGGCAGAGCTTTCCAAGCGGTCTCGCGGCACACCAAGAATTGCTAACCGACTCTTGCGACGGACGCGGGATTATGCGCAAGTACATCACGATGGATCAATAAATCTCTTGCGAACTCAAGCTGCTTTAGAGCTGTATGAGGTTGATGATTTAGGGCTGGATCGCTTAGATCGAGCTGTCCTGATCGCCTTGATCGACAAATTTGGTGGTGGTCCTGTCGGGCTTTCAACACTGGCATTAGCGGTAGGCGAGGAGCCAGAAACCGTGGATACGGTGTGTGAGCCGTTCTTGGTCCGAGAAGGTTTTATCACGCGTACCCCTCGGGGTCGAGTAGCAACCCCGGCAGCCTGGCGCGCACTTGGTAGAAAAGTACCCAAACTCCCCAATCAATTACCTCTGGATGAGTGATAGCCAGGCGCAACACCTCTGTATTTGCCCACTAAACTTAGATAGACAGTGCCTGCGGGCACGCTACCCGCATCTTTAACGAAAAGGCTTTATACGTGGCTAAGCATTACCGTCCTGGCCGTTCGCTGTTGATTTTTATCGCCTCGATAGTTGGATTGGCCGTTTGGGCATTCTGGCCGGGTCAAAATCACGCACCAAAACTTGGCCTAGACCTTCGCGGTGGTACTCAGGTAATCCTTTCGCCGCAAGTTGCTGCGGGCACAACCTTGTCTCAGGAGCAACTAAATCAAACCGTTGCTATCATTCGTCAGCGCGTCGATGGATTTGGTGTTGCTGAATCTGAAGTCACCATTCAAGGCACTGGTGATGGCGCCAAAATCATCGTGACAATTCCTGGTGAAACTAGTCGCACCGTGGTTGATCAGTTAAAAACTACAGCTCAGCTAAATTTCCGAGCCGTGGTAGCAATCGACTACGGCTCACCACAGCCAACTCCAACACCATCGGACAGCGCTAGTCCAAGCGGCAGTGCTTCGCCAAGTGCTTCGGCTAGTGCTACGCCAACGCCAACTCCTTCGCCAACTCCTTCGCCATCAGTGTCGGTAGCGCCGGAACTTATGGTGCCGCCAATTCAGTCACCTGATGCCGCTGGAGACTTCGCAGACCGATTTGCAGCATTGGATTGTGCGACATCTGATATTAAAAATGGTGCAACTGACGATCCGGCTCAGTATTTGATCAGCTGTGAAAAAGATGGCTCTATCAAGTACGTGTTAGCACCAGCGGACCTGGTGGGCACCGACATTGAAAGCGCAACTGCTGGACTCCCACAACAGGGTGCTGGTGGCTGGCAAGTTGATTTGCAAATGACTACCGAGGGTGCAAAAAAGTTCGCAGACTCAACGACAAATCTTTCTTCACAAAAAACTCCAAATAATCAGTTTGCAATCGTGCTTGATGGTGTAGTCATTAGTGCTCCTGCGGTTAATGAACCAATCTTGGGAGGCTCGGCGGTAATTTCTGGGTCATTTACAGCCGATGAGGCACGTGCGTTAGCACAAGTTCTTAAGTTCGGCGCGCTGCCCGTCAGTCTTGATGTTGATGAAGTTCAACAGATTTCGCCAACGCTCGGCAATGATCAACTGCACGCTGGTTTGCTAGCCGGCGGATTTGGATTGTTACTAGTTATTATTTATCTCCTGCTGTACTACCGCGCGCTAGGTGTTATTGCTGTTATCAGTTTGTTTGCTGCAGCAATCATGACTTACTTGGTCTTTATTATTTTGGGTCGAGGAATTGGCTTCACTTTGACACTCGCTGGCATTGCGGGTGCAATCGTGTCCATTGGTATCACCGCAGACTCATTCGTCATCTATTTCGAGCGCATCCGAGATGAGATTCGAGAAGGAAAACGATTACGGGCTGCCGTAGATCAAGGCTGGACCCGCGCTCGTCGTACCATTTTGGCGGCTGACTTCGTTTCACTTCTTGCCGCGGGCATTCTCTATTACCTGTCCGTTGGCAGCGTCCGCGGCTTTGCATTCACACTAGGGTTAATTACGTTTGTGGACATTGCAGTAGCTTTCATGTTCACTCGTTCATTGGTAACTAAGTTGGGTAATTCTCGCTGGATGAATGCCGGATCGGCTTGGACCGGTGTGTCACCTGAACGTCTAGGGGTCACTAAGTCAGCACAGGAGGTTAACTAATGGCTAGTTTGAGTCGGTTAGGAAATAGCCTTTATCGCGG
Source organism: Actinomycetota bacterium (assembly GCA_947476765.1). Lineage (GTDB taxonomy): Bacteria > Actinomycetota > Actinomycetes > S36-B12 > UBA5976 > UBA5976. The sequence continues at coordinate 3,381 of CANJRK010000004.1, read as the reverse complement.
TGATGTTTCGTTTAACATTGTTGGACGTCGTAAGGCTTGGTACGCAGTTTCTGGGATTTTGATAGCACTTTCTATTGCCACTCTTGGCGTGCGTGGCCTAAATCTTGGAATCGAATTCAAGGGTGGCGCGGAATTTTCAGTTCCAGTGGCACAGGCTACTGATCAGTCGGTAACCCAAGCTCGCGAAACTGTTATTGCTGCTGGAGAAACGCCTTCCACAGTCACCATAATCGGTGGAAACAAAGTGCGTATTCAAACGCCAGCATTAACGACTGAAGAATCAAACGCCTTGAGTTCGGCGTTAGCGGAATCATTTGGTGTGCCAGAAGCCGAGATCAAGGTTCAATTAGTTGGCCCAACTTGGGGCGATGAAGTTTCTAAGAATGCCGCGCGCGCTTTACTGGTATTCCTGGTGCTAGTGGCAATCTTCTTGTCAGTGTATTTCGAATGGCCAATGGCGATTGCCGCGTTGGTAGCGCTGGCTCATGACGTGCTTATCACAGTGGGAATTTATGCACTCAGTGGCTTTGAAGTTACACCAGCAAGTGTTATCGGATTCTTAACAATTCTCGGTTACTCGCTCTATGACACAGTTGTAGTGTTCGACAAAGTCAAAGAAAATACCAAGGGGATTCACGGTGGTTCGCGCAGTACTTACAGCGAAGCAGCTAACTTGGCTTTGAACCAAACTCTGGTGCGCAGTATCAACACTTCGGTAGTAGCGCTACTTCCAGTCCTTTCCATCTTGGTTGTCGGTGTTTCATTGCTTGGTGTTGGTACCTTGAATGACTTGGCGCTAGCGCTCTTTGTGGGAATGCTGGTTGGTACTTATTCCTCAATCTTCGTAGCAACTCCGATCTTGTGTCAGATCAAGGAACGACAGGCTGAGAACATCGCTTTGGCTAAACGTGTTGCTGCCCGACGTAAGAGTGGGTCAATTGGAGATGAAGTTAAAGTCGTTATTGCGCCTGGAGCTCCGATTGTTAACTCAGCTGGACCACGACAACAACAAGTCAAGAAAACTCGAGCCCGTCGAAGCAAGCGCTAATGGATCGCGCCGGAGTATCTGCATTAATCGCTGAGATTGCAGACTATCCGCTACCTGGTGTGGTTTTTAAGGACGTAACTCCAATTTCTGGGGACCCTGAAGCTGCACTCTGGGTCAATCAAGAAATCGCACAACATTTTGCCAGTTCCCGCGTAACACGCATCGTAGGCGTTGAAGCCAGAGGATTTATTCTCGGTGCATCACTGGCGGCTCACATGCACCTAGGTTTCGTGCCGATTCGTAAAAGCGGTAAGTTGCCACGCGAAACCTATCGCGCAGAATATGAACTCGAATATGGGGCAGATTCCATTGAAATCCATCGTGATGCCCTCGCTGCTGACGACCGTGTAATTATTGTTGATGACGTGTTAGCCACTGGCGGTACTGCTTGCGCTGCAATTGAATTGATTCGAGAATGCGGTGCACAGGTTCTCGGTATCGCAGTACTCCTAGATTTGTCATTTCTAGGTGGAAGTGCAAAAGTTGCCAAACTCGACTCAGGAATTGACGTCTTCGCTGTCCTTTGATTTTCCAATTAGAATAGGAAAAAGCAAGGAGGCAGCATGACTAGCGATGTCACCCCAGCTCCACTTGCCTTAGCACTTGCGGAACGCTTCCCGCAAGGCCTGGAAACACCAATTCCAAATCAACTAAAAGAAGTTTTAGAGTCACTGATTCGATTCCATCCCGCATCCGATACTGCGGAAATTATTAGGGCTTATCAAACTGCAGACTACTTTCACAGATTTCAAAACCGGAAATCAGGCGAGTCCTACATAACGCATCCAATTGCAGTGGCAGGACTCCTTGCAGACCTGGGTATGACAACTCCTACTGTGATTGCAGCATTGTTACACGACACAGTCGAGGACACGGATTACAACTTAGAGCAACTGCGCGCAGATTTTGGCGATGAAATAGCGGGCTTAGTTGACGGTGTAACTAAGTTAGACAAAGTTAAGTACGGGCAAACCTCAGCATCGGAAACTGTGCGCAAGATGGTTGTGGCGATGGCTCGTGACATTCGGGTATTAGTGATCAAGCTTGTTGATCGACTACACAATATGCGTACTCTGTCCTACTTATCGGTAGAGAAACAAGAACAAAAGGCGCGGGAAACTTTAGAGATTTATGCACCGTTAGCTCATCGATTGGGTATGAATTCAATTAAGTGGGAATTAGAAGACTTAGCATTCGCCTCACTTTACCCAAAGATGAGCGATGAAATTGCCCGGCTCGTCTCGCAACGGGCACCAGCGCGGGACGAGAGCCTAAAGACAATCGTTGAATACGTAGACAATGATCTGTTAGGTAATGACATTAAAGCCGCGGTGTCCGGACGACCTAAACATTTTTACAGCATCTATCAAAAAATGATTGTGCGGGGGCGCGACTTCGACGACATTTATGACTTGATCGGCGTTCGGATACTCGTTGATAGTGTGCAAGATTGTTATGCCACTCTTGGCATAATTCATAACCGTTGGAATCCAGTTCCAGGTCGCTTCAAAGATTACATAGCGATGCCGAAATTCACTATGTACCAGTCACTACACACGACTGTGATTGGTCCAAATGGCAAACCTGTTGAGTTCCAGATTCGTACTCACGAGATGCATCGAGCAGCAGAGTACGGTGTTGCCTCGCATTGGCGATACAAGCAAGACAAAGTTGCAGGTAAAGATGGCCCAGATGACCTTGGGTGGGTGCGCCAACTGCTGGATTGGCAGCGCGAAACCGCAGACCCAGGCGACTTTATGGATTCATTGCGCGACGACTTGGGTGCAGCCGAAGTTTATGTATTCACCCCCAAGGGTGAAGTGCTTGCGTTGCCAGCTGGTAGTACACCAATTGACTTTGCCTATAGCGTTCACACTGAAGTTGGCAATCGCTGTGTTGGTGCGCGAATCAATGGCAAACTTGCGCCACTTGATACCAAACTTGCAAACGGCGACAATGTGGAAATCATCACTAATAAGTCGGATTCTGCTGGACCTTCGCGAGACTGGATAAACATAGTTGCAAGCGCGCGGGCAAAATCTAAGATTAAAGCTTGGTTCTCTAAAGAACGACGCGAAGAGGCAATTGATACTGGAAAAGAAGCAATTGTTCGAGCAATGAAAAAGAGTGGAATTCCACTTCGCCTGCTATCGAACCATATGCTCAATACGTTGGCCCTGGAGTCAAACTATGCCGACGTAAGCGCACTTTACGCCGCAGTGGGCGAGGGGCACCTGGGCGCCCAAACTGTCGTCACGCGTTTAACCGTGTCACTCGGCGGCGATGAAGGATTGATCGAAGATGCCTCGGAACAGGTTTTGCCAAGTCGCGTG
>CANJRK010000003.1 GCA_947476765.1 Actinomycetota bacterium | reverse complement strand
TTGGTGACAGTTGGTTATGGCTCGGGTGACCAAGCACTTGCAACAATGGGAATTCTTGGGCCAACTCGAATGGACTATGCCGGTTCTATGGGCGCAGTTCGCGCAGTTGCTCGCTACGTTGGCCAGATTTTGCAGGATCAATAATCATGGCTGATTACTACAAAATATTAGGCGTAAGTAGCGACGCCACACCTGAGGAAATTAAGCGGGCCTACCGAAAGCTGGCTCGTGAACTCCACCCGGATGTTAATCCTGGCGCAGAGGCTGGCGAAAAATTCAAAGATGTCACAGCGGCATATGAAGTTTTGTCTGATCCACAAAAGCGCGAGATGTTTGACTTAGGTGGCGATCCATTTTCTTCTGGTGGTGGATTTAACTCTGCTGCTGGCTTTGGTTTCGGAGACATCGTTGATGCATTCTTTGGTGGCGGTGGCCAACGTGGTCCAAGGTCGCGAAAGCGCCGTGGACAAGATGCGCTAATTCGTTTGCAAGTCACATTAGAAGAAGCAGCATTTGGTACGACTCGAGAATTTGCGGTCGATACTGCAGTTGTATGTACGTCTTGCACGGGTGTTGGCACTACATCTGGCGCGGCAATTATTGATTGCTCAATGTGTGCTGGCCGTGGCGAAGTGCAATCAGTACAAAAGTCATTCTTAGGTCAAGTTATGACTTCGCGACAGTGCCCGCAGTGTCAAGGTTTTGGTACCTTGAATCCCCATCCTTGTGCTGAATGTGCCGGCGATGGTCGAGTGCGTACGCGTAGCACCATGTCGGTGCAAATTCCACCAGGCGTTGAAGGCGGAACTCGAATCCAAATGACGGGACAAGGTGAGGTAGGACCAGGCGGTGGACCGGCTGGCGATCTTTATGTTGAATTGATAGAAATTCCGCATCCGGTATTCCAGCGACGCGGCGATCAACTACATGCGACCATGTCGATGCCAATGACTGCTGCAGCGCTGGGCGCAACTATGGAACTTGAAACTCTTGATGGCATGGCACCAATTCACGTCAAGGCTGGCACTCAATCTGGCGCAACCGTAACACTGCGTGGACAAGGTATGCCTAGATTACGTTCATCCGGTCGCGGCGATCTGGTCGTTCATTTAGAAATTTTGACACCAACTCATTTAGATGCTGCCCAAGAAGATTTACTTCGTCAGCTTTCTGTTATGCGTGGCGAAGATAGTCCAACTGGCCAATTACACGAACAAGCTTCCAGTTTGTTTGGAAAATTAAAGGATGCGTTTACCGCCAGATGACAGCAGCTGAATTCCTGGTTACCCCAGGCGAAATTACTAAGGATACAAAATCTTTTACGCTTTCGGGTGATGAGGGACGTCATGCAGCGACCGTCAAGCGCATGCGCGCGGGCGAAGTCATAAATTTATGTGATGGACAAGGCACCAGAGCTTATGCAACTGTCACCAAAGTTCATAAAGCCAGTCTGGACTTAACAATTGATCGCGTAACTTTTGAAGAAGCACCGGAGCCTAGATTTGTTGTGGTTCAAGCATTAGCAAAAGGTGAACGCGCAGAGCTGGCCGTTGAGATGCTTACTGAAGTGGGCGCTGATGCGATCATCCCTTGGAAGGCCGAGCACGCGATTGGCAAATGGGACTCGATCGATAAAGGTTTAGAAAAGTGGCGTCGAACTTCGCGAGAATCAGCAAAGCAATCTCGTCGGGCTTGGATACCAGAAATCTCACAACTACATACAACTGAACAAGTGTGTGAACTTATGTCGCAAGCCCAGAGTGTTTTCGTGTTACATGAAAGTGCTGACCAAGCGTTGGCAGCTTGTGCGATTAGAGAGCAAGGAACCATCATCATTGTTGTAGGACCAGAAGGCGGAATTTCGCCAGATGAACTTGCGGCATTTACCGCTGCGGGCGCTCGCGTCGTTCACATGGGCGCCAGTGTGATGCGAACTTCAACCGCCGGCGCGATTGCTGTTGGTGGCCTACTAATGCGCAGTCAGCGCTGGTCTTAGGAATCGACATGAATGACTGTTTATTTTGTAAAATCGCATCGTCAGAAATACCTGCCCAAATAGTTTTAGAAACTGAAAATGCGGTTGCATTCCGAGACATAGATCCAAAAGCTCCGACTCACGTGCTGGTAATTCCACGCGAACATTTCACTGATGCCCAAGAGATTGCACAACATGACCCGAAACTGGCTGGCGAGCTTATTGGGCTTGCCGCTCAAGTAGCCGAGCAAGAAGGACTTACCAACGGATATCGAATCGTTACCAACACTGGTAGTGATGGCGGACAGTCCGTAGGACATGTGCATTTCCACGTCCTAGGTGGCCGTAGCCTCACTTGGCCGCCGGGCTAGTACGCAAACAGCCATATCAGCAACGTAAATAGTGCAATAGAATTAGGACAAATGACAGTCTCTCCTTCGCCATCCCACACAGTTGTGGTGATACCCACGTCCACTCCGATGGTTTCCGTAACTGGGGCTCGCGATGAATTGGTTCGAGTTATCGAAAAGTCCTTCACGGATTGTGTGATCTTGGTTAGAGGAAACGAGGTAACACTTGATGGACCAAAATCAAGTGTTGCCTTAATCGAAACTTTGCTAGCCGAGATGCTAGTTGTCTTGCGAACCGGACAAGGGCTAACTCCAGAATCCGTTGAGAGATCAATTTCAATGTTGCGTTCAGACGTTCGTCCCGCGGATGTCCTAACTGCAAATATTCTCTCGAGCCGAGGCCGAACTATTAGAGCCAAGACCTTGAATCAAAAGCGATATGTTGATGCCATTGACGAAAACACAGTGGTATTTGGAATTGGACCTGCCGGAACTGGAAAAACATATTTAGCAGTAGCGAAAGCGGTTCAGGCTCTACAAAGTAAGCAAGTTTCACGCATCATTTTGACGCGCCCAGCTGTTGAAGCTGGAGAGAGGCTTGGCTTCTTGCCGGGAACATTGAGCGAAAAAATCGATCCGTATTTGCGACCGTTATACGACGCTTTGCATGACATGGTTGATCCCGATTCAATTCCCAGACTTATGACAAGTGGTGTCATTGAAGTTGCGCCACTTGCCTACATGCGCGGCCGAACATTAAATGATGCATTCATTATTTTGGATGAAGCACAGAACACATCTGCTGAGCAAATGAAAATGTTTTTGACTCGTCTTGGGTTTGGTTCCACGATGGTTATTACTGGAGATGTAACACAAATCGATTTGCCAAGTGGCACTACAAGTGGACTGCGAGTAGTTCGCGACATTCTCGAAGACATAGATGATGTTGCGTTTTGCGAGCTGACTTCAACAGATGTTGTAAGGCACAAACTTGTTGGCCAGATCGTTGATGCTTATGGTCGCTATGAAGAAAAGCGAGCGGCTCAAGATCCCCGCATTGAGCGTAGGAATTCTTAATTATGTCAATTGATGTCAATAACGAGTCCGAACACGAAGTTAATGAATTAGAGATTTCTTCACAGGCGCAGTTCGTGTTGCGTAGTTTGCACATTAATCCTGCCGCTGAGTTATCCATTTTGTTGGTTGATGAAGTTGCCATGGCTGCTTTACATGAGAAATTCATGGACGAGCCAGGCTCCACTGATGTTTTAAGTTTCCCAATGGATGAGCTACGAGCTGGAACTACTGAACGCCCAAGTGACGAAGGGGTATTAGGTGACGTTGTTCTTTGCCCTGCAGTTGCCCAGCGCCAAGGTGAACAAGCGGGCCACTCGATGGAAGTGGAATTACGATTACTCCTTACCCATGGCATTTTGCACTTATTGGGGCATGATCATGCCGAACCTGACGAGCATAAAGTTATGTTTGGATTACAGGCGCAACTGCTGGCCCAATGGGAAGGCGAGCGTAATGCTCGTGGGTTGTCTTGAGCCATAACTCACTTTTGTTAGTAATTGCCTTAGTAATGGTTTTATTCGCTGCTGTTTTCGTGGCAACCGAGACTGCACTTGCTCGGGTAAGTAAGGCAACAGTGGAACAACTGCGAAAAGACGGCAACAAACGAGCTGCCCGATTGAGTAAATTACTCGACGACAGAGCTAAGTATGTTAATTCGCTTCTGTTTGCTCATTTAACTCTTTCCACGATTGCAGTGGTTCTAGTCACAACCGCATCATTGGGAATTTTCGTTGATAACAACGCAGCCTTGGTAACGTCTTCAGCAATCATGGTTTTGGTCGGCTATATCTTGCTAGGGGTTGCACCGCAAACGCTAGGTCGCCAAAAGGCAGACCAAATTTCATTATCAACGGTTCGCTTGACCCGAATGGTTACGGTAGTTTTTGGTCCGTTGACTCGGCTTTTCATTTTGATTGGTAATGCGATCACTCCTGGCCAAGGTTTCCGCGAAGGCCCATTTTCTACGCAAGCTGAATTGCGTGAGTTGGTGGACATGGCAGGAGCAGACTCGGTTATCGAGGATGACGAAAGACAGATGATTCATTCCGTATTTGAATTAGGCGACACTATTGCGCGGGAAGTTATGGTGCCTCGAACTGAAATGGTATGGATCGAGACTCACAAAACTTTGCGTCAGGCAATGTCACTTGGACTGCGCTCAGGTTATTCGCGAATTCCAGTAGTGGGCGATGGTATCGATGACATCGTAGGTGTGGTTTACATCAAAGACATAGCACGCCGAGTTTTTGAACACCAAGAATCGCAATCGACCGAGCGAGTTTCAGACTTGATGCGTCCGGCATTCATGGTGCCCGATAGTCGAAGTGTGGATGAACTTTTGCGAGACATGCAAAGTGCCCGCACACATCTTGCAGTTTTGGTAGATGAGTATGGCGGCACTGCTGGGTTGGTAACTATCGAAGATGTACTTGAAGAAATTGTTGGCGAGATAGCGGACGAACATGACGTGCTTGGTCCAGATATCGAAGAGTTAGCTAATGGTGAATATCGAGTTAGTTCAAGACTTCACGTTGATGACTTGGCAGAGTTGCTTGAAACAGAAATTGACGATGAAGGCGTGGACACGGTGGGTGGCTTAATGGCCAAACGTTTGGGAATCGTACCGATTCCAGGAGCTAGTGTTGATATTGCTAGTTGGACACTTACAGCGGAATCAACCGCTGGTCGCCGCCATCGCATTGACACAGTAGTTATCTCTCGTGATTCATTTACCACAGAGGATGCCGAGGATGAGTAACTGGAACCCCGAGGATGACAAATTGGTAACTCTGGCAAAAGGTGCTCGCAGCAGGGTCCAATCGGTATCTGGCGCTGCGCTGCGCGATGAAACGGGTCGCACTTACGCGAGTGCTCAAGTGTCGGTAGGTCACTTAAATCTTTCGGCGGTCGAAGTTGTTGTAGCTCAGGCCGTGGCATCTGGTTCAACCGGAATCGAAGCAGTTGTCCTTTGTTCAGGATCAGAATTTAGCACTTCAGATATTGCATTAGTTAAGGAATTTGCCGGCAGTGGCGTGCCACTTCATCGGATAGCTGACGCAGGCGAATTAGCTGATTCGTTTTTAACGTGAAAAATTATGTGATTCAAGCTCGGGAGGTAAACCATGCGTAGTGGATTTGCCTGCATTGTTGGTCGTCCTAATGTTGGAAAATCAACACTTACAAATGCCCTTGTAGGTCAAAAGGTTGCAATTACTTCAGATCGGCCACAAACAACTCGCCACACGATACGTGGAATTGTGACTCGGCCTGACGGCCAACTAGTTTTAATCGACACCCCTGGTGTTCACAAGCCAAAAACCTTACTTGGCGAGCGACTAAATGCTTTGGTGGCAGACACTTGGTCCGAAGTTGATGTTGTTGTGATGTGTTTTCCAGCAAACGAAGCAATTGGTCCGGGTGATCGGTTTATTGCCGAACAAATTGCAGCCATCCCACGAGTACGCAAAGTTGCGGTGGTAACTAAAACCGATACTGCAGATAAGCAAGCTATCGGTGAGCAGCTACTTGCAGTACAAACTCTGGGTGTCGAATTAGGAATTGATTGGGCCGAATTGGTTCCCGTTTCAGCAGTTCGTGATGATCAAGTTGATCTATTAAGCGATCTACTTTTGAACATGTTGCCTGAAGGCCAGGCCCTTTATCCAGATGGCGAACTAACCGACGAACCTGAGCTCATAATGATTGCTGAGTTGATTCGCGAGGCCGCACTAGAGGGCGTGCATGATGAACTGCCGCATTCGATTGCAGTGGTCATCGACGAAATGGCGCTTCGCGCAGATCGAGCTGAAGATAAGCCACTTATGGATATTTACGCTTTGGTTTACGTTGAGCGCGAAAGCCAAAAACACATTGTGATTGGCAAAGGTGGCATTCGACTAAAAGAGGTTGGCACCCAAGCGCGCCTTGCAATTAGCAAGATGCTGGGTGTTCCGGTCTACTTAGATATAAGAGTAAAAATAGCAAAAGACTGGCAGCGTGACCCAAAGCAACTTTCTCGTCTTGGGTTCTAGCCAGCGTTATTCCGTGGCAGTTTCCGATCGTTCAATTTCTGCTAACTCCGGGATCAATTCATAACGTTTGCCGTAAGTATCAATTACTGCAACTAATGCTGCTGCCAGCGGGACAGAAATAATTGCCCCAACTGCACCAAATAAATTAGCAAATAGAATTACTGAACCAAATGCAATCGCCGGATGAATATTCATGGTCAATCTACTAACTCTTGGTGCAAGTAAGTAGTTTTCAACTTGCTGGTAGATTCCAGCGAAAATCACTATGTACAACGCATCCATTGGATCATTGAACAAAGCGAAGAGCGTTGGAATAAGAATCCCCAAGTAGGTTCCGATAGTTGGAATGAACTGACTAGTGATACCAGTTATTAAACCCATTGGTAGCCAATAAGGAATTCCGATCGCGGCGAAAAATAATGAGTGGGCAGTTGCGGAGACTAAAGCCAGGAATACTTTGGAAACAACAAACCCACCAGTTTTAGCAACTGCAATGTCCCAAGTCGTGACAACAACTTTCTGGGACGATGGCTTAAGCCAGGACGCAATTAGCCGCCGAATTTTTGGCCCATCGGCTGCAAAGTAGAAAGCAAAGAGCATAAAAGTCAAAAGCTGAAACAATCCGCCAACAAGCGCTGTAACCACTCCAACAATTCCGCCAGCAAAGCTTCCAGCCCAATTCGCAATTTGACCTGGCGTGACGTTTAGTTGATCGATGATGGTCTTTGGATCAAGGTTTAACGTAAAAGTTTTGTTTAACCAATCAACAATGTCTGTTACTAAGTTGGGGAATGCAGAAACTAGCGAAGCTGCCTGAGAGAATAAAACGCTGCCAAACAGGGTAATGAATGCAATGGCAAATGCGATTACTCCAAAAAGAACTAAGCCAGTTGCCAATCCACGTTTCCAGCCTTTTCGTGCCAAAGCTGACACTGCCGGTTCCATGGCTATTGCAAATAGCCATGAAAGTAGTAATAGGAAAATGAAGTTCTGATTGCTCTGGAAGACCCATGAAGCGAGCAAGAATCCAACGATCCAGATCGCAATGGTGCGCAGGCTGGAATTAAGCGCAGTCTTATCAAGGGCAATCTTGGAAATTGGGTCATTCTCGGGATCTGAAGCCATACCTAGACGCTACCTGATCCACGCTTTGCAGGCTCGCGTGACACCATAGGGGTATGCCTAGTTACCGTGCCGAAGCCATTGTTTTGCGCACTCACAAGTTAGGCGAAGCTGATCGCATTATTACCATGTTGACGAGAGATCGCGGAAAGATTAGAGCGGTTGCCAAAGGAGTAAGACGCACCAAGAGTAAATTTGGCGCTCGACTAGAACCATTTAGTCGTGTTGATTTATTGGTATTCGAAGGTAAGAGCCTAGATATAATTACGCAAGCCGAATCCCTAAATGCATACGGACAAGATTTAGCTTTGGATTATTCACTTTGGACAGCTGGCCAAACCATGCTCGAAACTGCCGATCGCCTAACACCGGAAGATTCAATTTCGGCTGAGTCTCAGTATTTGTTGCTGGTAGGTGCCTTGCGAACTTTAGTAAGTGGCGAACATGGCGCATCACTTGTTCTAGATGCTTTCTTGTTGCGCTCTATGTCCATGGCAGGTTACTCGCCGACATTAGATGGCTGCGTGATCTGTGGCGTTGCTGGCGTCCAACCATTTTTTCATGTGGCAACAGGCGGCGCCCTTTGTGTAGAACATCGAGTGCCCGGAAGCGTGGCACCGCGACCAGAATCATTTGCGCTTATGCAGTCCTTAATGTCAGGGGATTGGGACAGTGCTGACAAGTCTGAGGCAAGAGACAGAAATGAAGTTTCAGGGTTAGTAGCCGCATACGCGCAATGGCATTTGGAGCGAGGATTGCGTTCGTTGCCGCTAGTTGATAGGCAAACTACTTAAACATGGCAGACTTGAAACATGTTGCTTGAACCCCCGCCACATAGTTCTGGTATTAAGCCACCAAAGATTCAGGCCGATCTCGTTCCTAATCACATTGCTGTTGTTATGGATGGCAATGGTCGATGGGCCAAGGAGCGTGGGCTACCAAGAACTGCTGGCCATGAAGCGGGCGAAGCTAGTTTGATGGATTGTATTTATGGATCACTCGAACTTGGAGTTAAGTGGCTTTCGGCCTACGCATTTTCAACTGAGAACTGGCGACGCACTCCTGAAGAAGTCCGCTTCTTGATGAACTTTAACCGAGACGTAATTCGCCGTCGCCGGGATGAAATGAACGATATGGGCGTGCGCATCCGATGGGCAGGTCGGCGGCCAAAACTATGGCGCTCGGTCATTGAAGAGTTGGAAGCTTGCGAGCAACTAACCAAAAAGAATTCCAAGTTAACCGTGACAATGTGCGTAAATTACGGTGGTCGAGCGGAAATTGTTGACGCAGTTTCAGCTATAGCGCGCGAAGTTGCCGCCGGTCGAATCGACCCAGAGAAGGTAACTGAGCGAACCGTAAAGAAGTTTTTGGACGAACCTGATATGCCCGATGTTGATCTATTTGTTAGATCAAGTGGTGAGCAGAGACTAAGTAACTTTTTACTTTGGCAAAGTGCTTATTCAGAGTTTGTATTCTTGCCCACTCTTTGGCCAGACTTTGATCGCCGCCACCTTTGGCATGCTTGCGAAATATATGCGTCCCGCGACCGCCGATATGGGGGAGCGGCGCCTAACCCGCTGCCTATTAACTAGGAAGTTCGGCAGGCTTTACAAATCCCAGTGATTTCTAGCGTGTGGGAAATTTCTGAAAATCCATGATCAAGGCCAGTTTGCTTTGCCCAAACTTCCAAGGCTTCGCCAACTATTTCAATAGCTAGGCCACAACCCTTGCAAGTTAAATGATGATGGTGATCATCACTACAAAGTCGGTAAAGCGATTCGCCATCGTTGCCAATAATCATGTCAACTTCTCGCGCTTCAAACATTTCAGTTAAGTTGCGATAAACCGTGGAAAGACCGATTGTTTCGCCACTTGAAACGAGCACCGCATGAATCTCCTGCGCACCCTTGAAATTAGTTTGGGTCCTTAAGGCATCCACGATTGCCAGCCGTTGTTTTGTTACGCGTTGAGTTGCCATGAGTTACCCGTGCACAATATTTACGATGGCGAACATGAATAAAACCCCTGCAACAGTTGCCAGCAAAGTCAATCGCGAAGGCTTGCTACTGTGCGCTTCAGGCAAAATGTGTGAGGTTGCTAAGTAAATCAAGAAGCCAGCAAACAGTGCGAGATAAAGTCCAAGGACATTGTCATTTACAACTATGCGAGCGCCAAGAAATGCACCAGAGATACGAGCAACACCATCTGCAATTAGCAGCATCACGGCTCGACTTTGCCACTTACCAGCCGAAATCAGCATAGAAACGGTGTTGAGTCCATCAGTAAACGCGTGCGCAACGACAGCAAGTGCGACGATCCAGCCAAGAGCTGAGCTGACTTGAAATGCCAAACCAATTGCAAGTCCATCGAGAAATACGTGCACAACCATGGCTGACGCTGCAATGATTCCAGTGGTGTTGTGTGCATGTTCGTGAGCATCGTCATATTGAGACACATGGGGTTCATGAGCACCGGAATAGCGCTCCAGAATATGCAGCGAAAGGAAGCCCGCAACGAACATGACCATAACTGCTGGCACATGTCCAACTTCTAAGGTGCTCAGATCAAAAACTTCTGGAATCAGGTCAAATGCCACTAAGCCAAGCAGGAGGCCGGCACTTAACCCAAGCACTAAGTGCATTCGGTTGCGGGAACGTAGCGCTAGGTAGCCCCCTAGAAATGTGGCAAGTACCGTGCTCAAGGCAACTAACACAGCCATGTGAACTCCTTTAATGGGAACGTTTCTCAATAGTAAGTAGATTGGGAATGATTGTCAATAAGCCTGCCTAGTAACTGGGCTTATTCATGCTTGACTTAACACATGGGTCAACAAAACAAACCAAAAAAACCAAATCCTGCCGTTCCAGTTGTCACGCACTCAGCACTGCGTAAATCAGTCACTGATGCAAGCGCGCCCATATTGCTTCGAATTCATGCTTTACCTAAATTCCTGGTACCAGTACTGATTGCTGGTCTCATGTTGCTGGGTCTGTTCTTGCAGCCTCCTTACTCCGGGATTTCGCTAACCGTTGTCTGTGTTTTTATTGGCTGGTTAATGTATTTGTCTTGGCCACTGCTGGATCCTCGATCGAAGTTGATTCGCTTTTTGGTTTTTGTGATCCTGGTGGCTGCAACTGCTGTGAAGTATTCTGCCTAAGACATGTTTGGCACCTTCCACGCAGTATGGACTTTTGATGTAACTGATTCCAAAAATTGGAATTTATCGGCTCGTAAGGCGCTTTCGGTTTTACAGATTCGCCCCGGATTCATTACTGCAAACATTTTTCATAGTGCTGATTCACCGCAGCGATATTTGGTGCAAACTGACTGGCAAGATGTTGGTTCTTATCGCCGGGCCCTTGGATCTACCGAGGCAAAGCTTGAGGTTTGGCCATTCCTTGCCGATATGCATGATCAACCAACTGCTTTTGAAAAACTTTTCACTATGGATTTAGATTCCACTACGGATTACGAAACCAGTGTTGATGATGGAGTTTGATTTCATAGATCGCGCTGATGCGGGGCGCAAAATGGTAGACACCTTCAGATCAGAAATTTCGAACTTTGATGTTTTGATCGTCGTTTTACCATCGGCCTCTGAAATAGCACTAGCATTTGCAACTGAAACTACCACTACGATGCGCGATTTGGTTATAGGTAGATCTGCGCGTGATGTCGTGATTCCGAGAATTGATGACGTTGCTGGATTAAATGTGGCCGTAATCGATGACGGCGTAGAGTCCGGGACAACAGCCATTGCGATCGGTGCGATGTTGCGCGCTGGCTCTGTCGCATCAGCAACTTTGATTGTTCCGATATGCCCTAAATTGGTCGTACCAAATTTATTGTCGGTATATGACACAATTCACGCAGTAGTGTCACCAATTGCTCCGCAAGCAATTACGTTGCACTATCAAACTAACTAGCTTGATCGGCAGCTAGCTTTAGTGCAGTTTGCGCTTCTTTTGTAACTGAATAAACAAACTTAATTTTCCCCAAGATCTCATCATCGGCAAGTATGTCGGCAGATAAGATTCGACCTTGATCATCCAATCGGTAGGTAGTCTGGTAAACCACATCGTCAATCGTGTTCTTGATTTCAAATACCGATGCCATGGTGCTAGTTACCGAGCCGGTATCTAACTCACCATTGATTAGGCCATCAAGCTCGCTGAGTAAACGTGCCGGCATCATGGCTGACTCATCAACGTAAATAGCTGTCTCACCCGTAATGTCGTGGACAACATATTTATTTGAAGCCGGATCTTGCGCTTGGACTTGTGACAGATCTCCAATGTCATCAAGCCAAAATTCCGTTAACCCACTTGCGGCAGCAGAGGACTGCGATTTCAATAGGGCTGCCCGATATGCATCGGCGGCATCTTGTTGAATTTCATTTGGCGAAGCCGACGGTTCTATTGCAGGAATTGAAGAGTCTGCAGTTGGCGACACCTGTGATGAAGCATCATTGCTGGCACATGCGGAAAGGGCTATTAATAATGTGAAGGCAGTGACTCCTGCTGAAAGCTTTCGCATGATCTCCCTTAAAACGCTTATGAAATCATCGTAACTTGCCAAGCCAGCATTGTCGGTTTCGCCAGATAGAATGGGGTTTCACGTTCACCGGCAACCAGTCGGATGACCTAATCGGATGTTGAGTTTCATGGACCGCGTAGATGCTGTAGTTAATTTATCCAAACGTCGGGGATTTGTTTTCCCAAGTAGTGAAATTTATGGTGGGTCCCGATCTGCCTGGGATTACGGTCCGTTGGGAGTGGAACTAAAAGAAAATGTGCGACGTCAATGGTGGAAAGCAGTAGTCCAATCTCGGGAAGATGTAGTTGGCATCGATTCTGCGGTAATTCTGGCGCCACAGGTTTGGGCCGCATCTGGACACCTAGCCACTTTTACTGATCCGCTAACTGAATGCACATCGTGTCATAAACGCTTTCGGGAAGATCATCTACTCGAAGAATTTGAAGAGCGGAAAGGCCGAGCACCCGAAGGTGGCTTAGCTGGTGTTCCTTGCCCAAATTGTGGCACTAAAGGCGAATTCACCGAACCAAAAATGTTCAATGGCATGCTCTCAACCAATCTTGGTCCAGTGATTGA
The DNA here is from genome assembly GCA_947476765.1 of Actinomycetota bacterium. Lineage (GTDB taxonomy): Bacteria > Actinomycetota > Actinomycetes > S36-B12 > UBA5976 > UBA5976. The sequence continues at coordinate 6,851 of CANJRK010000003.1, read as the reverse complement.
CGAAAATTCATTGCATTACTTACGCCCAGAAACTGCGCAAGGTATTTTCACCAACTATGCAAATGTTGCTGCCTCATCTCGCAAGAAGCCGCCATTTGGAATCGGCCAAACTGGCAAATCATTCCGCAATGAAATTACACCTGGAAATTTCATTTTCCGAACCAGGGAATTTGAACAAATGGAAATGGAATTTTTCGTTCCACCTGGTACTGATGAGCAATGGCATGAATACTGGCTGGAAGAACGGTGGAACTGGTACTTAGATCTTGGACTTTCCGCGGATAACTTGCGACGCTTTGAACATCCAAAAGAAAAACTCTCGCACTATTCAAAGCGAACAACGGATATCGAATACCGATTCCAGTTCGGTGGCAGTGAATTTGCCGAACTCGAAGGCATTGCGAATAGAACTGATTTTGACCTAAAGGCGCACATGGAAGCATCCGGCAAGGATCTATCGTTCTTTGATCAAGAAACTGGTGAAAAGTACGTTCCTTACGTAATTGAACCGGCAGCTGGATTGACACGCGCAGTATTGGCATTCATGCTCGAGGCGTACGACGAGGATGAGGCACCAAATACTAAGGGCGGCGTTGATAAGCGTGTTGTGATGCGATTTGATAAGCGGCTGGCTCCAGTCAAGGCTGCGATCTTGCCCCTTTCGCGTAATGCAGACTTGAGCCCAAAGGCCAAAGATCTTGCAACGGAACTTCGCAAGAATTGGAATATCGAGTTTGATGATGCCGGAGCTATTGGCAGAAGGTATCGACGTCAAGATGAAATCGGTACGCCATACTGCATCACAGTAGATTTTGAAACACTTGAAGACAATGCAGTAACGATTCGCGATCGCGACACAATGGAACAAGAGCGCGTTGGCCTTGATTCTGTAGCTTCGTGGTTAGGCACCCGACTAATCGGCTGCTGATGTTTGCCGACCTACTGTCAACCAACCCAGTCATCGAGCTTGCTCCTATGGCTGGGGTTACTAACCGTGCATTTCGTCGCGTTTGTCGCGAAGCATCGACGGATATCCGAAAGGCAGTTGGCCAAACAGATTTAGATCACACGGTTTATGTAGCGGAAATGACTACGTCGCAAGCTCTTTTAATGCGTCACCCGGAAACTTTGGATCTGGTTACTTTTGATTCGGATGAATCGACTCGAAGCGCCCAGCTTTATGGCGTGGACCCAGATATCGTTGGCGCCGCAGTTCGCATGTTGGTCGATGAAGATATGGCTGACCATGTAGATCTCAACTTTGGCTGCCCAGTTCCAAAAGTCACTCGAAAGGGTGGCGGTAGCGCATTACCGTGGAAGCGCGATTTGTTCACTAGCATCGTGAATTCTGCGGTTTCTAATGCCCAAGGCAAAGTGCCAGTGACCGTAAAGATGCGAGTAGGTATTGATGATGATCACATTACCTATTTAGATGCTGGTCGAATTGCCTCCCAAGCTGGAGTGACTTGGGTGGCATTACATGGTCGAACTGCGGCGCAGTATTACGGTGGCAAGGCGGACTGGAACACCATCGCGCGCCTAGTTGAACATATTCCAAATACTCCGGTGCTTGGCAATGGTGACATTTGGTCAGCATCGGATGCACAACGCATGTTAGATCAAACAGGTGCGCGGGGAGTGGTCATCGGCCGTGGCTGTCTTGGGCGACCTTGGCTATTTGGGCAAATTCGCGCATCATTTGCTGGCGAAAAAGTTCCAACTGAACCAACGGCGGGTGTGATTCTCAATTTAATGCGGCGCCATGCGGATTTGTTAGTGCAAATGCATGGTGATGAATTTCGCGGCTGTCAAGAAATGCGAAAGCATATGGCGTGGTACTTAAAAGGCGTAGTCGCAGGTAGCGAGACAAGAGGCGCCCTGTCTTTGATTTCGAGTTTGGCCGAGTTAGAACAACTACTTTCAACAATTAACCCAGACCAGGTACTAGATGAAGAACTAGCAAAATTGCCACGAGGTCGCACGACACCTGATCGTCGCGTTAACTTGCCTGATGGTTGGTTAAATTCGCAAACTATGACAAGCGGCGAACAAGAAACGGTCCGCGAAGCTGAACTAGCAGTCAGTGGTGGCTAAATGATTGGTCAGTACTCCGAACTTGATACTGAACGTTGGGTCAATGAGCCAAACAAGAGCGTGGAGCGCACCGAGTTTGCTCGCGACCGGGCTCGAGTCATGCATAGTTCGGCACTGCGTCGTCTTGGCGTTAAAACTCAAGTCATGGAAGCTGGGCAAGAAGATTTTCCACGGACTCGACTTACCCACTCACTAGAAGTTGCCCAAGTCGGCCGCGAGCTAGGTGCTGCACTTGGCTGCGATCCTGACTTAGTTGATACTGCCTGCCTCTCACATGACTTAGGACATCCGCCATTTGGTCACAACGGCGAAACGGCGCTCAATGAATTGGCACAAGACATCGGGGGATTCGAAGGTAATGCTCAATCCTTTCGATTACTTACCCGGCTAGAACCTAAGGCAATCAGTCCAGCTAGCGGGCCACGCCCAAATGAAACGATTGGATTGAACTTAACTCGCGCTTCGCTTGATGCCGCATCAAAGTATCCATGGACAAAAAAACCAGGTGAGACCAAATTTGGTGTTTATGAAGATGACTCAGATGTTTTCAATTGGGTACGCGCAGGCATTGCTACTGAAGTTTCGTGCTTTGAAGCCCAGGTCATGGATTGGTCAGACGATGTTTCATATTGTGTGCACGACATCGAGGATGCGATTTATGCGGGACACGTAAACATCGACATCCTGAAGTCGGAAACTGGACGAAGTGAAGTCGTTGAAGTTGCCCAAACTTGGTATGGTTCGGAATTTGAATCAGCCGTTCTTGATGCGGCATTAATCAGAGTCAGTTCCTTGCCGAGTTGGCCAGGTTCGTTTGATGGCACTCTGAACTCGCTGGGTGCCCTTAAGAATCTAACTAGTACTTTGATTGGGCGATTTTGTATTGCTGCCCAGCAGGCCACACAAGGGCAATTTGGCTCTGATACCCTTACAAGATATGCCGCGCAACTGGTTGTTCCGCTGGAGGCTCGTTACGAGGTAACTGCCCTAAAGGCGTTAGCCGCTCGGTTTGTAATGAATCGCGATGGCGCAGCGCAAATGTATTCTCGACAACGGCAACAGATTCATGACTTAGTTGGTTTCATCACAGCCGATCCGGAGCGTCACTTAGATCGCTTCCACAAAGACCTTTGGCTGGCTGCCGGATCTGCCAAGGCAAAATCCCGTGTCATTATTGACCAAGTTGCAGCACTGACTGACGTGAGCCTTGCGCAGTGGCACCAGCGCAGCTGCACGTAACATGGTGGCTGTGGCAGGCAAAATTCGCGAAGAGGATGTAACTAGCGTTCGCGAGCGCGCTCGAATAGATGAGATTGTGCGTGAAACCGTCACGCTCAAGGCTGCCGGCGGCGGCAGCTACAAGGGTCTTTGTCCATTCCATGACGAGCGCACCCCGTCATTTCACGTCACACCCAGTAAAGGTCTTTACCATTGCTTTTCTTGTGGTGAGGGCGGCGACGTTATTACTTTCGTTCGAAAAATAGATGCACTTTCCTTTACTGAAGCTGTTGAAAAGCTGGCCGGTAAATACGGCATTGCATTGCGCTACGAAGAAGGCAGCGGATCTGGATCCGGCCAGCAAGGTCAGCGCGCTAGATTAATTGAGGCCCATAAAGTTGCTACCGCTTTTTACCGAAACCAACTCAGCTCGCCAGACGCAGCGCATGCCCGCACATTTTTAACCGAGCGGGGATTTGATGCACAGTCTTGGGAGTTGTTTGGCGTTGGTTATTCACCTGCAGGCTGGGATGGCCTGCGCAATGAATTACGTGGCAAAGGATTCACTGAAGAAGAAATGATCACGGCCGGTCTGGCGGTGGCAGGACAGCGCGGTGCCTACGATCGATTCCGCGATCGCGTCATGTGGCCAATCCGAGATTCAAGTGGGGACACAATTGGGTTCGGAGCTAGAAAGTTAACTGAAGCCGATCAAGGGCCAAAGTATTTGAATACCCCCGAGACTCCGATTTATCGAAAGTCTCAAGTTTTATACGGAATCGACTTAGCGCGACGCGAAATGGCAAAACAACAGCAGGCTGTTGTAGTTGAGGGTTATACCGACGTTATGGCTTGCCACTTAGCTGGAGTTACCACGGCCGTTGCTACTTGCGGTACTGCCTTTGGTTCTGAGCACGTAAAAATGCTGCGGCGCATTCTGATGGATGATGACTCAAAACATGCCGAAGTTGTTTTTACTTTTGATGGCGACGCTGCTGGACGAAAAGCAGCGCTAAAAGCCTTTAGCGAAGATCAAAAATTTGTTGCATCGACATTTGTTGCGATTGAATCGCACGGCCTTGATCCTTGCGACCTTCGCCTAAAGCATGGGGACGCCGCTGTAAAAGAATTAATCTCGGCAAAAATTCCACTGTTTGAATTTGTCATGAAATCAACTATTGCAGATTTTGATTTAGACACCGCGGAAGGCAGAGTTGCTGCAATGCGGGCAGCTGCCCCAATTTTGGCAGGCATTAAAGACTCAGCATTGCGCCCGGAATACATTCGAATGGTTGCCGGCTGGCTTGGCATGGATGATGCCACAATTCGCAATGAAATGAATTCTGCTGGCAAGAAAGCTGCACCACAGCAAACCAGGGCCCAGAGCACAGCATCTTCGCAAGCCGCAAATGTTGAGCGCGAGGCCCTCAAATGCGTGTTACAAACTCCACACTTAGTCGGCACCTGGTTTGATTCGCTCGAGGAAAGTGTATTTACCGTACCTGCCGCTTCGGTGGTTTATTCGGCATGTGTACAAGCAGGCAATCCGCTGGAGTTTGATTCAGCGCAGGCTTGGATTGCCAAAGTGCTCGAGCAAGCCGTCGATGATGAAACGCGCTCACATATTCGAGCCATGGCCGTTGAGCCGTTACCAAATGACGATCCTGATGCTCGTTACGTGCAGGCCGTGTTAGCTCGAATTCTTGAAATGGATGCTGGACGCAGAGTCGCAGAAATTAAAGCGGCATTAAGTCGAGCTGAAGATGGTACAGACGACATTGATCAAGCTCGGTTACTTGCCGAACTATTGTCCTTGGAAAGTTATCGCAGAGATATGCGTAACTATGCAGTTGGAGATAGCTAGTGGCTTGGTTTCGCACTTCAAACCCAGCACCAAAGCAACTCATGGAACAGATCTCCAAGTCAGATCGACTTTTGGCTTGGGCGACTCATCGTGATGGGCTAGTGGCAGTAACAAATCGCTTCCTTATCAGCATAGATTCAGGCACGGTTAAACACATACCGTGGAACCTTTCGCTCCAAGCCCGGTGGGATCCACCGCAGATGACATTGATAACTCAAAACGTTGGCGAACAATCTGCGGAAACTCGCTCGTGGACACTAGATGAGCCAGGCTCAGTTCCACTGGCAATCAGGGATCGAGTCACAGCTGCTGTAGTAATCGATCGAGTGCGCGATTTGCCCAATGCTGGGCAAGTCCGATTTATCGCCCGTAGAAATGGCAAGGAAATCGAATGGACGACTGTGGCTGATGATCGGGTAGCAGCAGAGAGTGTCATTGGCTCCAAAGAAGTCTTGGATACCTTGAATGAACTAAAGTCGGCATTTGGCATCTAGGCCGTTTCGCCACAGCGCCTGCATCTTGTTAAGATTATCCAGTTAATCCCCTGTAGCTCAATTGGCAGAGCACTCGACTGTTAATCGAGTGGTTATTGGTTCGAGTCCAATCGGGGGAGCAGAAAAGCCGACCAGATTCTGGTCGGCTTTCTTGATTACCTAGGTGACCACGAGGTTTGGGAACCCAGCGGATTTCTTGCCGGAGCCGCCCGCGTCTTGATCGCTAACTTCATCTTTTGGAAGTTAGCGAAGTAAGCCTTATAAATTGATTTATTGGTGGTAAAAGTCAAGATCTCGTCATTCCAGCGAATACCAGGCGATGTGACATTAGGCGTTCCAGAGATAACAACTTGGTCGACTTTGCCCGCGTACATACCATCGATCGCTATGTATTTTTGATGGGAGTACCACTTGCGGTTCTTGGAATCTGGTATCGCTTCAAGTTTTGCACGCCCATCAGCGGGATCAAATGAAGTAATGGCAAGTGGAGTTGAAACACAAGCATCTAACGATCCGCCAGACACCTTACTTTTGGAATTTAACCAGCAGTAGCCGCCACTTTTATTTATCGTTGGCATCCGTCCATTCAAAGTGCCAAAGTTGCAAACTGACCCTTGCACATACCTACGCGTGGTCTTATCCCAACTTAGGCCAGGCCCAGAAAGTTTATGCACTTTGCCGTTTGCTGTAGCTGGGGTCGACAAGCAGTCCGCCACACCCCAACCGCTTGCAACTTTTATATTCTTGCCTTTTTTATCAACGGCAGGCACTGGAATAAAACCCCAAGATTTTGTCGTTGTGTTGTAGGCCCGAATTCGCTGATCCATATCGGTATAGATAATGTGCACTTCACAGCCGCCACCTTTTGCGCGAGTTTCATTAGCTAAGCGCCACAAAACTTTAGCTGGTGAATTTCTAGTAAAGACAAACATGTTTACATAAATTTTGGTGCGCTTTTGTACTCCATTTTCGCGATAAACGCACTTCACGTTCTTCAAGATTCGCACGATGTCATCACCGCCGCTGGATAGTGGGTAAGCGGTGTAAGTAGTGGTCTTGCTGCTACTTGCTAGTGGTCGATATGCCTTAGCTTTTGTTCTTCCGCCAGTTCGAGCTGAATTTGCAAGATCCTGATAATAGCTGGACATCGAACTGAAGAGCTTATTGTCATCAACAACTAT
>CANJRK010000002.1 GCA_947476765.1 Actinomycetota bacterium | reverse complement strand
TTTTTCAGGCACGCTTACTGCCTTAATTCTATCTTTTTATTGGGTTTTTTGGTAGTCGGGGTACTACCCGTAAGTATCGCGTGGGCCTCGTCCTGGGACGCTTCTTTGGCCGTGTTTCCAGGATGGCGCAGCTGGTCCAATCACCTTAATTTCGCTGATTCGGCCGTGACCGATTTCTTCGCCTAAGCGCTGTGAAATGGTCGGCATAAGAAGCCGAATTTGAGTTGCCCAAGCGCTGGAATCAGCTTTGAGGATTAATGTGCCTGATTGCCCACTCGGGTCCAAGTTAAATGAGTCGATTGACACATGGGATGCCACTTCATGGCCCACTATTAGACCCCATTGCCCAGTTAGGCGTCCGGTTGAAACTTGTAGGTCCCAGCCCTTGTTAATTATTAATCGATCGATTAATCCTGACAACATTGCTGGGTCACGTTCATCTGGCCCGGCTCCGCTTCGTTGTTCGTCATATTGCGGCAAGACTGATTTGCGCCGACTAGGTGAGGTGGTGGCACGAACCCTGGCCCGGCTAAGCAAGGATTTTAAAAATTCCTCTTGGTGTTTTTCTAGCACGATATTAGTTATCTTCCAGCAATATCTGGTTGCTAAGCAATTCGTTTGGGATATCTTCTACAACGGCCGCGGTGATTAAGGTTTGCTCCACGTTGTTTATTGCCATAATTAAACGTTTTCTACGTTTCTCATCAAGCTCGGCGAACACGTCATCCAAAATTAGAATCGGGTCATCGTCATGTTCTCGCAAAACATCGAATGCTGCTAGCCGTAACGCAATTGCGATCGACCATGACTGCCCATGTGAGGCATAACCTTTTGCTGGCATATTACTTAGTTTAATTTCGAGGTCGTCGCGGTGCGGGCCAACTAAAGTTACGCCTCGATCTAATTCATCTTTAGATTTAAGTTTTAAGTTCTCTCTAAAAACATTTTCTATATCATTAGTTGTTGATACACCGTTGGGCAACCAAGAAGACAGGTAGCTAATTTCTAAAGGTTCTGTGTTGCCACTAATTGTTTCACCGAATTCAATAATTCTTGGAGTTAATTTTTTTAAATTTAATAATCGTGCTGCAACTAAATTGCTGCCGTGGATCACAAGCTGTTCATCCCAAGCATTAAGTGTGTCTTGCGCTTGTTGTGATGGAGATCTTCTGCCGAGTGATTTAAGGAGCGTGTTTCGCTGTTTAAGAGTTCGTTCATACTCACTTCGTGTGTTTATAAATTTAGGTGTTAGTAATGTGCTGAACTCATCAATGAATTTTCGTCGTGCTGTTGGTTCACCTTTTACCAGTTCTAAGTCTTCTGGTGAAAAAATAACTGTAGTGACTAAACCTAGTAAGTCTCTTGGTCTAGTTAGCTGAGTTTTGTTAAGTAAAACTTTATTGGTTCCCGGGTAGTTAATTGTTAGTTCTACTTCAGCTTGTCGGTTGTGTTTCGTTACAAGTGCATAGATTTGTGCGCTCGATAAACCGTGGCGAACTAGTGGTGCATCCTGGGCTACTCGATGTGAATTTAAAGTCGCTAGGTAGTGCACAGCTTCGACAATGTTGGTTTTTCCTCGCCCATTCCTACCAACAATTGTTGTTGCACCACTTAGGAAATCCAGTTCTAAATTTTCGTGGTTGCGAAAGTCGCGTAACGCGAGTTTAGATATTTGCATCGCTAACGATTGCTTAATTTATTGTTGCCGAATTGGCATCAACAAATATTTAAAACTGTCATCTGGTTGCGCACCGAAATCGGCTGCTCCAGAAATTACCGCTGGGCGGATTGGTGTAGTCATAGAAACAACCGCAATTGCTGAGTCAATGGCATTGAGTCCATCAAGTAAGAATTGATGATTGAATGCAATTGTTAATTCTTCTCCGGTTAGAGTGCATTCAATAAATTCTTTAGCTTCGGCTAATTCCCCACTCCCTCCACCGCCAGTGACAATTGCTTCGCCGTTTGCAAACGTGATGCGAATTGGTGCTTCGCGTTCTAGCACAAGCGAGACGCGCTTCACAGATTCAACTAGGGCACTTGTGCTAATTTGCGCAACTGTTGTTGATTCGGTTGGTAGTAAAGTTCGATACTTAGGAAAATCAGCAGCTAGTAAGCGGCTTGTGGTTTGGCGGCCTGCGCCTTCAATTCCTACAAGGCCTTCATTGGCAGTTGCAAACGCGATTGATATCGATTCGCTGTGCGCTAGTGATTTTGAAGAATCAGATAAAAATTTTGCTGGAATTAATGCGTGCGTGCTTAATGACGTAGAAGTTGGTGACCAATTTAATTCTCGGACAGCTAACCGATATCTATCTGTTGCTGCGAGTGTGATAACCGCACCGTCAACATCAATTTTTACGCCAGTAAAAGCTGGCAGAGTTTCATCGCGAGATGCAGCAATGGCAACTTGTGATATCGCAGTAGCAAAATCCGTGCCGGAAATTGTTCCTGAGACACCTGGCATTGTTGGAAGTGGTGGATATTCCGCAACTGGCATTGTTGGGATTGTAAAGGATGAGCGGCCACAAGTTATTTGTGCTCGGTTTCCTTCTACAGAAAAATCAATTGTTGCGGACGGTAAAGATCGCGTGATGTCAGCTAGTAGTCGGCCTGGAATTAAAACTGTGCCGGTTTCAATTACGTCTGCGTTAAGGTTGGCGCGCGCGCTCACGTCAGCATCACTGCCAGAAAGTATTAGTCCGGATTTTTCAGCAACTAAGTGCATTCCGGTAAGAAGCGGCTGAGTGGATTTAGTTGGGAGCGTTCTTGAAGCCCATGACACAGCATCGGCCATTACGTCGCGATCTACTTGGAACTTCACTTACAACTCACCCTCTGGCGTTTCAATATCTTGAGCCTTTATCGTGCCATGTTTGGCTGACTAATTCAGCCACAGCCCTGGAGCTATAAGAAAACCCCTAGATTTAGGCTCTATTCAAGACTTATTCACAGCACTGGTCAATACCAAGTCTGGAAATATATCTTTAGTAGTCGTAGTAGCACTTGGGGAAACTGTGGATAAGTCTAATATCCCAATAAACACATGGTCCCTTGCTGGTCTAAGCTGTGGATAAAAACACTCAAACCACGGCCTAAATCAACATTTACCAAGTTATCCACAGCCGTCCACAGGATAAACCGCTTAATACCCAGAAATCTTCACAAAATTAACCAGAATCCTAGAAAAGTCCGTAAAAACTAGAAATAATCCAAAAAGATATCCCCATGTTTATCCACACTGTGTATAGAAGTGACAGATGTTACTAGTGTTACAAACCTCTAGCTTGAGCTTTTATTCGCGCAGTTAGGTCACTTACCTGGTTATACAAACTTCTGCGTTCTGCAATTAACTGACGGACCTTTCGATCAGCGTGCATAACCGTGGTGTGGTCACGACCACCAAACTGCTGTCCAATTTTAGGCAATGATAAATCGGTTAACTCGCGGCATAAATACATCGCTATCTGTCTAGCGGTTACCAAAACCCGAGAACGGCTAGCGCCTGTTAAGTCATCAAGTGTTACGCCAAAGTAACTTGCGGTCTGAGCCATAATCAAGCTGGCGCTAATTTCAGGGCCGGCAGCATCTGAAACTAGATCCTTAAGAACCACTTCCGCAAGCCCTAAATCAACCGGGGCCCGGTTCAAGCTCGCAAACGCAGTAACTCGAATTAAAGCTCCTTCAAGTTCACGAATGTTTGTTGACATTTTGGACGCAATAAATTCAAGAACCTCTGGCGGGGCGCTTAACCTTTCCTGCGCGCTCTTCTTTCGCAAAATTGCAATACGAGTTTCTAAATCGGGTGGCTGAACATCTGTAATCAAACCCCACTCGAAACGCGAGCTCATTCGATCTTCGAAACCCTGGAGTTGCTTTGGTGGTAAATCCGATGTCACCACAATTTGTTTGTTGGCATTATGCAACGTATTAAACGTGTGGAAAAACTCTTCTTGGGTTTGCACCTTGCCCGAAAGGAACTGAATATCATCAACTAGCAAAACATCAATATCCCTGTAACGGCGCTGGAATTCCTTAGCTTTATCGTCACGAATCGAGTTAATAAATTCATTAGTGAATTCTTCAGAACTTACATAACGAACTTTTGAACCTGCGTAAAGCGTTCGGGTGTAGTGACCTATTGCGTGTAGCAAGTGAGTCTTACCTAAACCAGACTCCCCATACACAAATAATGGGTTGTAAGCCTTTGCGGGTTGTTCAGCCACAGCTCGGGCTGCAGCGTGGGCAAACCTATTAGATGAACCTGGAACAAAAGTATCGAAAGTATATTTTGGATTTAAGCGACTTCCTTCTTCGGAAGTTCGTGGGGCTGGCGCGGGGCCACGACTTGCTTGAGGTGGAAGCGCAGGATTTGGGTCAGACTGTAGCCCAATTGATTCAATGTCAGCATAAGTTGAATCAGCTAAATCATCAGTGGCTTCATCATCAAGGTCTGGGGCAATCGACTCATCAACCGTCACAGCTAGACGCATTTCCCGGCCCAAGGTGGCAGAGAGAGCATCACACACAATTGGACTAAGGCGACTTTCTAAAACATCTTTTGTAAATTCATTGGGAGCGGCAACTAGCGCGGTATCGCCAACGATTCCCAGCGGCCTAGTTAAGGTAACAAATGCTCTCTGCTGAGGAGTTAAAGCTCCTGAGGAAAGCGACTCTAGGGTTTTAGCCCAAACTTCGTTCAGATCTAGATCGTCCATGGTCGCCTTTCAAATGTGCAAATGGGGAATATTGATATCCACAGGCTCGGACTATGCAGACTACGGCCTGTGGATACCCGCTGACAAGTTGTTTTCCACAGGAGCCAAGCATGATATTTGGGTTTGACCTGACCCCGCGATAGCCCGTATCTTTAAGGAGTTAATAAACGAGATCGATGTGCTTCTCGTCGAATGTTCATGAAGTAAATATTCGTGGATGTCCGATGGCCAGTCGCCTCAGCCCTACTTCCTTTTGGAGTGTCATTATGACAAAGCGCACCTATCAGCCAAATAAGCGTCGTCGCGCCAAAAAGCACGGTTTCCGTAACCGCATGAGCACCCGTGCTGGTCGTGGCATTCTTGCCTCACGCCGCGCCAAGGGTCGTTCCAAGCTATCCGCCTAAAAGGCGCAAAGCACATGCTTCCCGCCTCGGCGAGGTTGCGTAAGTCCTCGGACATCTCGGCAGTAATGAAGTCGGGCACTAGGTTTTCAGCAAAATTGGTGGTTCTACACGTGGCACAAGGATCAAGCGAACAGGCCAAAGTTGCCTTTGCTGTTGGTAAAAACGTAGGAAACTCAGTGGTTCGTCATCGAGTCACGCGCCAACTACGCCACGCAATTTCCCCGCTTCTATCAGCGCTTCCAGGCGGCAGCCACATTGTGGTTCGAGCGTTACCGGGCGCAGGCACGGCAAGCTTTGCCCAACTTAGTGAGAATTTAGATTTTGCCCTAGCAAAGGCAAACAAGTCATGACCAGTTTTCTTTCGAGCGTGAAATACATCTGGGATCGAACTATTGGACGATTACTTGTAATGACTTTGGTCGGAATCATTCGTGGGTATCAAATCATGCTCAGTCCCAGGCTTGGTCAAGTTTGTCGCTACTACCCAAGTTGCTCGCACTATGGCCTAGAAGCAATCAAAGTTCATGGCGCCGGTAAAGGTAGCGCGCTTGCCGCGTGGCGAATTATGAGATGCCACCCATGGGCTGCTGGCGGAGTGGAATTCATCCCAGCAAAAGGAACTTGGACCAACCGAGAAGTAATTGAAAATTCAACTAATAACGATAGGCAGGTTATTGGCGCATGAGCCTTAATCCATTGGTATGGCTAGAAACTCTGGTTAGTTGGGTTTTAGTTTCGTTCCACTCACTAACTTCAAATGTGTTTAATGCTGATAGCGGTTGGGCCTGGGGCTTAGCGATTGTCCTGCTCGTAATCTTGATTCGCATCTTGCTGATTCCACTTTTTGTAAAGCAAATTAAGAGCCAGCGAAACTTGCAAATCATTCAACCGCAGGTTAAAGAAATTCAAAAGAAGTATGCGGGCGACCGGGAACGACAATCGCAAGAGTTGATGAAACTCTACAAAGATACTGGCACCAACCCACTGTCTAGCTGCCTGCCGATCTTGGCTCAAGCTCCAATTTTCTACGCACTATTCGTAGTGCTGCAGGGGATTGCCAAGAACACACCAAAAGGCGTGCTCACCGATGAATTAGTTCAATCTGCGCGCAACGCCAAAATTTTTGGAGCACCGATTTATGGAACGTTTGCTAATCGGGCAGAAACCGAAAATCCAAGCGCGACATTTGTTGTCACTCTGATCTTGATTATCTTGATGACTGCAACCACGTTTTTGACGCAGCGCCAACTAATTGTTAAAAATACCGCGCCTGATAATCCAATGGTGAAGCAGCAAAAGATTCTGCTTTATGTTTTCCCAGTAATTTTTGCCGTGACAGGTATCAACTTTCCAATAGGTGTTTTGCTCTATTGGTTCACCACAAACCTTTGGACTATGGGACAACAGTTCTATGTAATTCGCAATAGTCCGCAACCCGGAACTCCAGCTTTCGCGGCCCTAGAAGCCAGAAAAGCAGCCAAGAAAGTCAAGGGAAATCCGGAAAGTTCCACCGAATCTGAATCAACCCCCGAGGTAAAGCCAGTTCGGCAGCAGCCGAAAAAGAAGCCTAAGAAGAAGCGCTAAGCGTTTCACGTGAAACAAATCCTTAAACAAAACCCCAACCTTAATTTCTAACTAGAAAGGCCAAAACAAAATGGCTGAGAAACTTTCACTACTTGAACAAGAAGGCGAAATCGCCGCAGATTACCTAGAAGGTTTGCTAGACATTGCCGACCTTGACGGCGACATCGACATGGACGTAGAAAACGATCGGGCAACTGTAAGTATTGTTGGCGCCGACCTAAGCCAACTAGTTGGCCAAAAAGGCGCAGTTCTTGATGCGTTACAGGAGCTAACTCGTCTGGCAGTGACTCGGGAAACCGGAGAGCGCTCCCGATTAATGCTTGATATTTCCGGATATCGCGCTGATGTTAAAGCCAAGCTTGTAGTGGTTGCCAAGGAAGCAGCAGCCAAAGCTATTGAAACCGGCGAAGAAGTAGAACTTAAGCCAATGAATGCATTTGAACGCAAAGTAGTGCATGACGCAGTGGCGGAAGCCGGGGCATCAAGTGTTTCAAAGGGTGAAGACCCAAAGCGTCGAATTGTGGTACTCCCTGCCTAGTTTCGCGTTTCACGTGAAACATTGCATCCGGGATCGGTTTTAATTGCAAACCATCATCGAGGCATACCCAGAAGCAGCGCAAAACCTTATCCGCTACGCGGATTGGCTAGCTGGCGCTGGCGTGGAACGCGGATTTCTTGGCCCCCGAGAGGTGGCGAGAATCTGGGATCGCCACATCGGAAACTGTGCTGTAGTTGAAGAATTGATCCCGCAGCAGGCAAAAGTATTCGATATTGGAAGCGGTGCCGGCCTGCCGGGCGTGGTGCTAGCAATAGTTCGACCAGATATCTCAGTTGGCTTGATTGAGCCTTTGATGCGTAGATCTGAGTTTTTAATCGAAGTTGTGAATGATCTTGGGCTTGCTGATCAAGTAACAGTTATGCGTGGCCGAGCAGAAGAGCTACGGGGTCAAAGCGCACAAGTAGTAACGGCTAGAGCCGTTGCCCCGCTTGCTAAATTACTAGCCTGGTCATTACCGCTAACTGCAAAAGGCGGGCAAATTTTGGCTATGAAAGGTAGCTCGGCAGCCGATGAAATCACTGCTGCCAAGGACGCCCTAAAGGGAAAATCCGCTGAAATTGTTTTTTGTGGCCAAGGAATTGTCGACCCGCTAACCACAGTAGTTCGGGTAACCACCTAGTAAGTGCGTCAGGCGTTTGCCCTACGCTTAGGACTCAAGTTAGTAATACTGGGGTCAAGACAAATTAGGTTGGCAAAATGGCTTACGCCGATGATGAAGATACACCACTAGCCACAGCGGCTGCCGCTGCGGTTTATGTGCGCCGTGGCTTAAAAGGCACTTTCGCCAAACCAAAACAAACCCGGATTATCACGATTGCCAACCAAAAAGGTGGCGTAGGTAAAACCACTTCAGCCGTTAATTTGGCAGCTTCCATGGCACTTGCCGGGTTAAATGTTTTGGTTATAGACCTTGATCCACAGGGAAATGCCAGCACCGCTTTTGGCATAGATCATTACGAGGATGCCAGCGGCTCATTCGACGTCTTACTAGATAGCGAACCGATTGCGGAAATGATGAGCGCAGCCGAGGGCTTTGATTCACTTTGGGTATTGCCGGCCACTCTTGACTTAGCAGGTGCCGATATCGAACTAATAACCACTGTTGATGAGGCAAAACGGCCATTTTTATTGAAGCAGGCTTTGGCAGACTTCTTGGCCGACCATGAAATGGACTATGTCTTCATTGATTGTCCACCGAGCTTGGGGTTACTGACAATTAATGCCCTAGCTGCTGTTAAAGAGGTATTGATCCCGATTCAGTGCGAATTTTATGCTCTCGAAGGCGTTCAACAACTCATGCGCACTATTGATTTTGCCAAAGAACGGCTAAATCCGGACTTAGAAATCAGCACTATTTTGTTAACTATGTACAACTCAACCACGAATCTTTCTGCATCTGTGGTGGAGGAAGTTCGGGGCTACTTTGGCAAGAAAGTACTAGACACCATGATTCCCCGATCCATTTACGTTGCAGAGGCTCCATCGTTTGGCCAATCTGTTATGACTTACGACCCAGGTTCCACCGGGGCAGTGGCTTATTTGGCTGCGGCTCGAGAAATTACTGAACGCAAGCAGAAGGGCTAATTTAATGGCGAAACGACAAAGTTTGGGGCGTGGTTTGGGAGCGCTGATCCCAGATGTTTCACGTGAAACAACAGCAAAGAAAGCGCCAGCGAAAAAGACTCAAAGTAAACCGGCCACTAAAACTCCTGCTAGTAAAGGGCCAACTGCAAAAACCCCTGCGAAAACTACAAACTCGAAAGCCGTAGATAGCCCAGCAAAAGCCCCAGTTGCCATTGCCGGCTTAACTTTCGCTGAGTTACCAGTGCGATCTATTGTCCCGAATGCCCAACAACCACGACAGGTATTCGATGACGAAGCGTTAGCTGAATTAGTGCACTCCATCAAAGAGGTGGGACTACTGCAACCGATCGTAGTTCGCCCCGCGGCTGGTGGCGGCTATGAGTTAGTGGCTGGCGAGCGTCGCTTGCGAGCAACTAAAAAGGCTGGATTCAAGACCATTCCGGCTTTAATTCGGGAAACTGCAGATGATCAGATGCTTCGAGACGCCCTGTTGGAAAACCTACATCGAGCAGCCCTAACGCCCTTGGAAGAAGCCGCCGCCTATAAGCAATTACTGGAAGATTTTGGTGGCACGCAAGATGAATTGGCCACTCGACTCGGCCGATCTCGGCCACAGATTTCTAACACTCTGCGCCTACTGAACTTGCCACTAGCAGTGCAACGTCGAGTAGCGGCCGGCGTTATCTCTGCCGGTCACGCCCGCGCATTACTTGGCCTAAAGGACCAAGGCGCGATCGAACGCTTAGCTAGCCGGATTGTGGCCGAAGGTCTTTCGGTTCGCACTGTCGAAGAGATTGTTTCCTTAGGCCAGGAAGATAAGCCAGGCAAGAAGGCCAGCAAAAAGACAGCTGGAAAAATCAGTGCACCGGGCTTGAAGTCCATGGGGGATCGGCTTTCGGAAAAGTTAGATACTCGGGTAACAGTTCAAGTTGGAAAGTCCAAAGGCAAAGTCATAATCGAGTTTGCAACTTTGGAAGACTTGCAACGAATTGTTGATGTAATTGATCCAAAGCAGCGTGGAATGTTCGGTGAACCCCTGAAATAGTCAGTTACCCACATGTGAACAACTTGTGCAGTAATTCGGACTACTACCAATGAATGTGACACAGATCACATTTTATAGCAAGGTGGCTTTAACCGATTAGTGGCGCCAGAATTCGAGTTACAGCCGAGCTTAATCCAGCAGCAATTGCATCGCGAGATGAACTATCAGCAAGAATCTCGCTGTCATGTTGGCTGGTGGCATATCCCAATTCAATTTTGATGCTGGGCATACGCGTTAATCGCAATAAATCCCAAGTCTTGGCATGGGATTTAGCATCAGCTAGGTCGGTGCGGGAGGTAACTTCTTCCTGCACAATTTCAGCCAAGCGCATTCCGGTAGCCGAACGCGAAAACTCATGACCGAAATAGTAAGTTGCTACTCCCTGGGCAAGAGGGTTCGCATGCCGATCAAGCCCCAAGCCAATGATCAAATCAACATTGCTTTCGTTAGCAAGGGTGGCTCGAGTTCGCTCACCATCAGGTTTAGTCGATTGCGCGCGGGTCAGTAAAACCAGAGTGCCCATTGCCGCCAGACGCCCTTCAAGGCGGGATGCGATGTCCCAACAGACATCTGCCTGCGTCAAGTCGCTATTTAGTAATTTCTCAGCAGAGTCGCTGGGGTCAATCAAAATCGAACAAGTTTCAACGGTCCGATTCTTGCCAAAATTAGCAACGGTAGAAATCTCTCGCAAATGTTCTTGGCTGCCACCAGCAATAGTTCTGGCCAACCTTTGGAAGGCTCGGAAGAATTGTGGACCGCAAATGCCGTCTACATCTAATCCGACATTGCGTTGAAATTCGCGAACTGCACTATCAGTACTTTTAGCAAAAATGCCATCCACACGATCAAGTGCGAAGCCGAGCTCAATGAGACGCTGTTGTAATTGCGCAACATCTTCACCGTGTATTACGTGTCCCGGAGTGTAACTTAAAACCCGATCCCCAATTTTCCAGCGCGCCTCTTCTAGGCGTCTAAATGTGCGCGGGCCAACTAAGCCGTCAACAGTAAGACCACGAGTCTGTTGAAAATAACGCAGCGCAGCTAGCAAGACATCATCAAAGACATCTGCTGCTGCGCTGGCATTTTCACTCAATAGCCCAAGGCGAACTAAGCGATCACGAACCTCTTGTACTGCCGGCCCTTGATCGCCGCGTCGCAGGATCGTTACTGTCATGTGTTACTTAAATGAACTCAGCAAGATCTGATAGCAAGGCAGCTTTTGGCTTAGCTCCAATAATCTGCTTAACGATTTCACCATTTTGGTAAACATTCATTGTCGGAATAGAAGTCACGCCGTAGTTAGCAGCTGTGGCTGGATTCTCGTCGACGTTTAACTTCAAGATGGTTAATTTGTCACCGTGAGCGGCGGCAATTTCTTCCAGGATTGGACCAATCATTTTGCAAGGTCCACACCATTCAGCCCAAAAATCAACCAAGACTGGCTTTGAACTCATCAATACATCATTTGCAAACGATGCATCGGTTACTGCTGCGGTAGCTCCCATTGTGTTACTCCTCTAATTGCTCGTGGCTTAAGCATAGGTGGTGACGTACTCACCGCCGGCCTTCTTGATTACTTGCTGTGTAAGTTGGCTAAAAAACGCTCTGCGTCTAGGGCCGCACTACACCCAGTTCCAGCTGCAGTAATTGCTTGGCGATAGGTATGGTCTACCAAGTCGCCACAAGCAAATACACCCGGCAGATTTGTGGCAGTTGTACCAGCTCCGGTGAGAACGTATCCCTGCGCATCAAGATCAACTTGGCCCCGAATCAATTCAGAGCGTGGGTCATGACCAATTGCAACAAACAAACCGGTAACTGAGAGTTCTCGAGTCTCTCCAGTATTTATGTCACGCAATGTAACTCCAGAAAGTTTCGCCTCGCCCTGTAAATCGATAACTTCACTGTTCCAAGCAAACTTGATTTTAGGATCGTTGTGCGCACGTTCTGCCATAATTTTGCTGGCTCGCAATTCATCACGACGGTGAATCATTGTGACGCTGCTTGCAAAGCGGGTCAAAAAAGTCGCCTCTTCAACTGCAGAGTCTCCGCCGCCCACTACGGCAATATCTTGGTCGCGGAAAAAGAAACCATCGCAAGTTGCGCACCAAGAAACTCCATGTCCTGATAAGCGCTTTTCATTATCTAAACCAAGTTCGCGATAGCTAGATCCAGTCGCCAAAATTACCGAGTGGGCCCGATACTCTCGTCCTTCACCATCAATCACAGTTTTGATGTCGCTGGTTAGATTTGCCACAGTTACATCGTCAGTAATTAAGTTGGCACCGAACTTAACGGCTTGGGCTCGCATATTTTCCATAAGAGCTGGACCCATGATTCCATCCGGAAAGCCAGGAAAATTCTCTACCTCGGTGGTGTTCATTAAAGCCCCACCCGCAGTGACCGCACCTTCAAACACAATTGGCTTAAGTTGTGCGCGAGCTGCATAGACCGCAGCGGTATATCCAGCTGGGCCAGATCCAATGATTATGACGTCGTTTATGTCCTGTGACATTAAATTTCCTTTTTTCGAATTACCTTAAGTTTACTCGGGCAGTCGCCATAGCTGGTTTCCGGAGCAGATGCTGTTAGAGAACAGTTAATTAACTAGTAACGTCAACTTGCACTACGCCACCCTGGTACTTGCCGTTGGGAGCCTTTGGCAAATCTGGCGTCAACCAAATCAAGACATAACGTCCTGCTACCGATTTGGAGGAACTGACCTCAGAGGAAAGATCGTTGGGATTGGTATCACCAAATTTGCTTGCTGTTGCAAAATCTACTTCGAGGGAATCAACTACATAAATTTCTGCTGTTTGCCCAATGGACGTAAATGCAATGGCAACCTTAGAAACCTCTTGGGAATCTCCAAGATCTAGCACGAGTCCAACTCCTGATTTACCACCCATGTTTGCCTTGTTGTAATTAACTGTGGTCCAAGCGGTGTTGGCGTCATTATCAATTGCGAAGTTAGCTTGGTCTACATTTTCCTTGTTATCGCCAAACGGGTCGTAGATATCCATTTTGGCGACCGTTAGGAGCTTCCCCACTGGCGCACTTGCAGAAGCGCTGGGTAGCGGTGAAGACAAGATTGCTATCGGGGCTTCAGATTTTTGAAAATTACTGGTGAGCAGTTGCCACCCAACCCAGCCAAAGATAAGTACTGCGATTCCCGCAATTACAGTTGAGCGAATCCGGCTAGCTTTGTCATCTTGCCCCGGCACCCAATTAACGGAATTTGCAGTAAACCTGGTAACTCGGCTCTGTAAATCATCAGATGCTTCAACCTCGCCGACTGAAAGCGCATCTACGAGTTGCCGCATTGTTAAGTAAGTGCCATTTTGGGTACGTTCATAAATCCGATCTACGGAACTACGAACTCCACCATGAACTTGGCTTGGCAATATTTGCTCGTTGGCTTCAGGGCCAACGGCGCCAGGTAAAGAATCCACACTTCCATGTGGCCACATACCTGTGATCATCACAAATAAAAGCTGACCAACACCTTTAATGTCTTGTGCCACACCCGATTCGGAATCTTCACCCAATAGCGCGCTGTCTACTCCGAAGCCAGCCAATCTAACCTCTTGTCCCGGTGAAAAAATTACATTGTGCGGCCGCAGTCTCTTATGAAAAATATTTAGTGAGTGTGCGTGCATCAGAGTGTTCGCGATAACGCCGACTTGTTTCAGGGCTTGATCTACTGGCAAAACTTCGCCGCGCTTAATCAGTAATCGATCAAGGGTTTCACCATCAAGCCATTCAGTGACAATTCCGACGTAAGTGGCTGTAGCTGAAGCGTCGGTTGTCGAAACAATTTTTCCAGCCGCGATTACATCAAGAATAGAAACAACATCGCGCCGATCGTTTGCTGCAGCAACCTGACACTCTTGGAGTAACTTCACGCTTCGTAAATCCGAAGTTGGAAGCAGAATTAAGGTGACCCAACGTTTAAGTAACTGGTCCATAGCACGCCAAATTGGAGAACTAAGCGAACTTGAAATCTGGACATCAAGGGCGTAGCGGTCGGCAAAAATCCGGTCACCAGTGCTACTCATAGATGCAGTTTAGTTGTCTATTTACGACGTACTAACGCCAGGACTGCCCAGACTTCGGTAATGCGAAACAGTTTTGCGAACCCAAGATATAAGAATGAAAAACTAGTGGCAAATAGTGCGATAGCAGCACCCAGGCGCAGTGCAGAAATTCCCAGTTCACTGGCGATGCTTAAGCGGACCAGTAAATATGCAAGCAATCCAGCTATCGTGCTAGCAAGTAAGACTCGGCTAATTAGCCGCAGATGCCCGTTATTGCGTAATTCTGGAACGCGAGCACTCACTCGTCGCCAGGTCACGGCACAAGTGATCACATAGGAAATTGAGTACCCTAATGCCAAGCCAGCAACCTTAAACTCTTGCGACAAAACCATAAACAAAGAAACGCCAATTAATAGGTGTAGCGCATTAAAACCAAGGTTAATTAAAAATGGGGTCTTGGTATTTTCCTGCGCGTAGTAGCTCCGCAACAAAACATAAAAGAGTGAAAATGCCGGTAGGCCAAGGGCAAAGACGGCGGCTACGGCTCCAAGTGCAGCGCCCTGTTCGGTAGTTGATGCGCCGTACCCATATAGCAGCGAGCCAATCCAAGGACCAGTTGCTACCAAGAACACCGCGCTAGGAATTATCAGTGCAGACACTAAACGCAGCGAAGCGGATAATTCACCGCCAAACGCTGCCAAATCTTTGTCATGCGCTTGCTTGCTTAAACGCGGCAGCAAAGCAGTGATCACAGAAACCGTAATAATTGAGTGAGGCAGCATCATCATTAGCTGGCCTTTTTGATACGAAGTAAATCCCACAGCAGTCAAACTCGGATTACCCGCAACTAAAGCGTTGGCTAAAGTTGTTAAATTTGAAATGACTAGAAAAGTAATTTGATTTACTAAAACAAATCCAACGGTCCATTTTGCAAGGCTTCCGACTTTACCGTTACCAACATTTCTAAATTTAAAATTTGGCCGATAGTTATAGCCGGACTTCTTAAGAGCCGGAATCAGGATCAATGCTTGTGCCATCACGCCAAGGGTGGTTCCGAAGCCCAACAGATTTAGTTGCGTTTGTGAAACTGAATCTGCGGTAGGAACTTGCGTCATTACGGAAATAAATATCAACGCAGTTCCGATCACAATAATGTTATTGATGATCGGTGCATACATTGGAAGCACAAAAGAGTTTCGAGAATTTAATATTTGAGCAGCAAGTGTGTATAAACCGTAAAAGAAGATTTGTGGCAAACACCAACGAGCAAAGAAAGTGGCAACTTCAAATTCCTGCGGTGTCCAAAGTCGCGTTGCATACAAGTGCACAATAAACCCAGCAAGTAACAAAGCGAGAACAACTATGCCCAAAAGAACTAAGCCAACCAAAGTGAGAAGTTGATCAGTAAATTGCTTTCCACTATCTTCGTCATCCTCCATGTGCCTAATTAGGGCTGGAATGAATACCGCATTTATTGCCCCGCCAGCTATCAAGATGTAAATAATGTTGGGAATGCTATTTGCAACTGAGTAGGTGTCAGAAAATATCCCAGTACCAATCGCGGCAACTAAAGCAATGTCGCGAAACACCCCAGTAATCCGACTGGCAAGTGTGCCAGCAGCCATTCCTGATGTTTGCCCAATTATGGAAGACACTTAGTCTGACTACCGCCTATTCAAGTTCTAGTCTCAGGATTTAGCCGTTTTGGAAAGTTTCCTTCGCCGCCGTTTAAGCACATTGCTCAGGGACAAAAGAATTAGCAATCCAAACGCTCCCCACACCAGAGTACGGGCGAATTGGCTGTATGCCGCTGAAGAGATTTGAATGTTTTCAACCCTGCCAAAGTTTTCGCCATTCGGGGCAACTAGCTGAGCCCGCACATCAACAATTCCAGCGCCTACTAATGAAATGGTCACTGGAACCGTAATTCGCTGACCTGCAGCTACCTGAACTAGGCCCGTTGGCTCGGCAGAAAATCGAGAAGTGGCATTGCTTGATAAAACTATGCTGACTGAAGCCGCACCGTCACTTTTGTTGACAATGGTAATTGGAATCTCAGCAATGTCATCTGGCGTTGTAATTCGAGCTGAGGATTCGATCTGCACTGCATCTAAATATTGGGTTAACAACTTTTGGTTTTTGCTCAGATATTTAGTCGCCTCAGCGTTGCTTGGCCATAGGTCAGAGAAACCCAGAATCCGGGCATAAGTAAAACTGGCAGCCAGATCAGGGTTATCGTACAAAGAAGCAACACTTTCGGTGTCTACTTGCACGGACCTTGACTGGCGGAGCAAAGACTTACTTAACTCACGTTGGCCACCATCTTTAACCGCGGTAAAGTTTGCATTCGCTGGTGTGGCTGCAACTAAGTCAAGTGTTGTCAGCTGCATCCAATTGTGATTTCGCAAAATCGAAATAAGAGCTTCAAATTTGTCACTTGAAATTTTCCAATTCTTTGGCGCAAGCACAATAACGGAACGGGAATTTTGTGGCGACTCTGCTGTCATCATCCCTATCTCACTCTTTATGCACGTTGCTGCCACAAAAAAGTTAGATTCATTTAAATCAATGTTTGTTAAGCAGTTTGATGCAGCTAGATCAAACACCAACACCGGACTCAAAGAGGAAGTAATTACTGCCGAAGTTGTGTCACGTTCATTTCCGGTAATTGATTCATTCGAAACTATGCTTCGAATATTTAAGCCATCGAGTAATGCATTAGTTTGCTTATCTGAACTGCCGCTGAAAGGAGAGTAATAGATTTGCCGATCAGGGGCGCGGAGCTTAGTTTGCGCTAATGCTTGTGAGACAGTTTCCTGCTGGTTGGCGCGAACTAATGCTGATAAATCGGTATTTCCAATCGGTGCAATTGCAGTTGCAGTCGGCAATGCTGCCAACGAACGTATTAGTTCGTTAACAGGTTCTGATTCATTTTGGTTAGCAAGTTGTGTTGCCCACTGAGTTAGGCCAGCATCCATAAGCCATGAAACTGAACCGCCGGTCTGACTATTTAACAGCGCAGATAGCCGCTTAGCCTCAGCTAAGTCGCTGCCTTCCGAAGTAACTTCACCCGTGGCTAAATGATTGTTCAAGGTTGTTAGTGGTACTACCAACGCTACATTTGTGGGTTTTACGTCGGCGTTAAAAAACCACGGAGTTGTTACAACGGAACCAACACCGAATTTCGCATCTTCTGGCGCCATCCCAACTGCGTAAACTCCGGCAGCATTTTTGCCTAATACGGTTTCGCCACGAAAAGTTACTTGCCAAGACTTAGTGGTGCCAGGAGAGATGTTTCGAAGCCGAGCAGACTGTTTAGAAATTCGTAGATTCGGAACATCGTTTGGATCACGCAATATCTCAGCTAGCTGACTGCGAGTTTTGATCTCTCGAGAAGAAACAAGATTCAAGCTTAGATTTGAAATAGTTTCACTCGTTAAATTCGTGAATGTGCCGCGCATGACTACTAAGTGTTCAAAAGTGTTCGCAGAATCTCCGCTAGGAATTTCTGTGATCTCTAAATTTGTGATTAGTACTGAATTGGCATCAGCTGCATTGGCTGGCGTGAAAGGCAGGCTGATAACCACTAGGGCTAAAACAATCCCGAATATTTGCCGTATCGCGGGAAGTTTGAAACGGCTCATTCGATAAGAATACTTGCAAATAGTGGACTTTTTGTAATTACATCTAGGCTAGGGGCGTGAATAACTCATTGCCGCAAGACATTGCTACCGGAGTAGTTACGACTGCTTTGCGTGAAATGGCAGATGTCATGGAGCTGGCAAACGAGTTCAATCGTGCCGGATATGAGTTTGCAGTTGTCGGTGGGCCAGTTCGAGATCTGATTTTGAATCGCACAATTACGGATTTGGATTTCACAACTAATGCAACACCACAGCAAATAATTGAAGTGGTCACGCCATGGGCAGACACAGTTTGGGATGTTGGAATTGCATTCGGCACCGTCGGGGCGCGCCGCAGAGATTTTCAAGTTGAGATTACAACATATCGGTCGGAAATATATCGTGACGATAGTCGTAAACCAGAGGTAACTTTTGGTAGCACACTGGAACAGGATTTAGTCCGTCGCGATTTCACAATCAATGCAATGGCTGTGCGATTACCCGAACTAATTTTTGTCGATCCGTTTGGCGGTGTGACCGATCTACTCAAAAAAGTAATTCGTACACCACGGGAGCCAGAACTATCATTTTCCGACGATCCACTGCGAATGATGCGCGCCGCGAGGTTTGCGAGTCAATTGGGCTTTACTCCAGTGGTTGATGTCTTGTTGGCTGCAACTGACATGGCTCAACGAATTGAAATTGTTTCCGCCGAACGAGTACGCGACGAATTTAGCAAATTGATATTGGGGGATTACCCATCAATTGGTTTGGAGATTCTGGAAGGCACCAAGTTAGCTGAGTATGTAATTCCAGAATTGCCAGCTTTGCAACTTGAAATAGATGAACATCATAAGCACAAAGATGTCTATGAACATAGTTTGATAGTCCTGCAACAGGCCATCGATTTAGAAACTACTCATGAACCTAGGTGTGAACCGGATTTAGTATTGCGACTAGCTGCTTTGCTGCACGACATCGGTAAACCTAAAACTCGAAGGTTTGAATCTGGGGGCGGTGTAAGTTTTCATCATCACGAAGTCGTGGGCGCCAAAATTGCGCGCAAGAGACTTACCGCACTGAGATATCCTGGCGATTTAATTGATGCTGTGTGCAAACTTACGGAACTGCATTTGCGTTTCCATGGATATGGTCAGGGACAGTGGACCGACTCAGCAGTACGTAGATACGTGCGTGATGCCGATGATCAATTGGTTCGCTTACACAAATTGACGCGAGCTGATTGCACGACCCGCAACCAACGACGCGCAGCCATACTTTCTGCAACTTATGATGACTTGGAGCAGCGAATAGCTGTCCTTGAACAGCAAGAAGAACTCATGGCAATCCGTCCAGACTTAGACGGCAACGACATCATGGAGATTCTTGGAGTGCCGCCAGGGCCAAAAGTTGGAAAGGCTTATAACTATTTACTCGAAGTGCGCCTTGATGAAGGCCCGCTAGATCGTGACGAAGCTATTAAGCGGCTAACGCAATGGTGGCAAGCACAGAGCTAAACCTGCTTGCGGTATTTACGTAGTAAATAGATCGCTAATCCAGTGCTGCAACCTAACAGTGTTGCAGAATATGCAGCACCCATATTTACATTCTCGCGCAGCACTGCAATCAAGGCATAGGTTGTAATGCCAAGAACCAAAGCAACGTTAATCATCATGTCGAAAATGGAGAAAACTCTGCCGCGATGAGCATCATCAATAGTGCGCTGGATCGTGGTGTCTGCATTTATTTTCAATAATTGTCCAGCAAAGCCCAGTGCGGCAGCGGCGCCACAAACTGCAATTAAAGTCCCTTGTAGGTAGCCAATTACAGTAATAAACACGCTCGCTGCGGTAGCAAAAGTCATTGCAGTAATGAGGTGAATCTGCTTGTGTGGAGATCCAGCTGTTTTTGCGTGCCCGTCAGTAGTGCGATCACTTAGTAAAAAAGTACTTAGAACCGCTGCTATGAACGCACCGAGTGCTGCCGCGCCAGCACACAGACCAAAATCCAATACCGCTTGATCAGCAGTGGTGTCAGTATGCCAAGAATTTCGGGAAAGCAATAACGCGTGCACGGTGAGAGCGCCAAATGCCCAACGCTGAAATGCAACCGCAACCATACTGCTTAAGGCGCGCCCAGAACGCAACATGAACCGAAACCCGGCTACCAATCCAGCAACTGCATTTCGAAATTCGTCGCGCATTGCCGACTCAACGATGTGGGGACCCAAAACATCTTTTGGAGTAATTCGCTGCGCGATAACAGAAGCTACACCTGCGAATAAAGCACCAAATATAACTAGCGCGGCGTTAACAGTATCGGAATTCGAAAGTGCGTTCTGGGTTGCAATACCAAGTGCTGCTGCAAGTGATGCCGCAGTTGTTCCCAACGTTGGGAATAGTGCATTTGCTGGAACCAAATCATCACCATCGACCACATGAGGCAAAGATGCCGATAGTGCTGCCTGAACGAATCTATTTACGCCAAGACTTACTAAAACCAAAACGGCCAATAACGAGTTTGCGGAATGTCCAGTGATTACGACAGCGATTGCAAACATCGTGATAACTCGCAAGATATTTGCCCGAATCAAGATGGTGCGCCGCGACCACCGATCAATGAAGACCCCTACAAATGGACCGATTACAGAATATGGCAAAAGGAGAATTGCAAACGCCAAAGCGATTTTTCGAGGATCGGATTCCCGCTGTGG
>CANJRK010000001.1 GCA_947476765.1 Actinomycetota bacterium | reverse complement strand
GGCGGAATGATCATGTACGGCAGAGCTCGGCAAAATAATTACGGGTTCACCACTTGCCAGGACATCCGTTTTGCCAGCTGATGGCAACTCAAGGTCAGCGATCAACATATCTGATTCAAACTGAGCGGCCCGCATCAATACTTGGCCAGTTTTGGAAACGATTATTGAGTCGCCTTCAAAGACAAGTTCATCTTGACCGCCCACCATATTTACGTATGCCAACGTGGCATCGGCTTCTTTGGCTCGGCGACTAACTAATTCCAAGCGCACGTCATCTTTATCACGTTCGTACGGTGAACCATTTAGTACTACCAACAGGCCAGCGCCATTGCGCTTGACTTGAGCCACGGGACCGCCGTCTTGCCATAAGTCTTCACAAATTGCTACCGCAATGTCCACACCGAATGCCCGCACAAGAACAGAACTGTTTCCTGGTACGAAATATCGGTATTCATCGAATACGCCGTAGTTAGGCAAGTGATGTTTGGCATAACTTGCCTGGACATCACCGTCGTATATAACTGCAGCGCAGTTCATCGGTCCGCCGCGGGGAACGCCAAGGGTTTTAGCCTCAGTGTCGCTGGTGCCGCGCAGATATCCTACGAAAACTAAAACACTTCCTAGTCCGGCTAACTTTAAGGACTTTGCAAATTCTGCAGTGGTGACTTGTGAAGCTAGCTGAAATGAGGGCCGCAATGCCAAATCTTCAACTGGATATCCGGTAATAACCATTTCTGGTAGCACAACAACATCGGCGCCTTGGGCAGCTGCAGATTTAACTGCTTGCAGACATTTGTCCGCGTTGCCACTGAGATCACCCACAACTGGGTTTATTTGCGCTAACGCCAAGCGAATTTGGGGCACGGTTACAGCATAAATGCAGATACCAGTTGGCTGTAACACTGCCGTAACGCAAGGGCTTCATCATGGAGGGGTGGATAAGCAAACTGAATTTGTACTACGCACCATTGAAGAACGTGACATTCGCTTCGTGCGTCTGTGGTTCACTGACGTGTTGGGCACGCTCAAGTCCGTGGCAATTGCGCCAGCCGAGTTAGAAGGCGCCTTCTCTGAGGGCATTGGATTTGATGGCTCAGCCATCGAAGGTTTTGCTCGGGTTTATGAATCCGACATGCTGGCAAAGCCAGATCCAGAAACTTTCACAATCCTGCCGTGGCGCGGCGAAGAAAATAGTGTGGCGCGAATGTTCTGCGACATTCAACTGCCAGACGGTTCACCATCCTGGGCTGATCCACGTCATGTGTTAACGCGGGCATTAAGCAAGGCCGCTGATAAAGGTTTTACGTTTTACACGCATCCAGAAATCGAATTCTTCCTATTCAAAAACCAGCCGGAAAAGGGCACGCAACCTGTGCCGGTGGATGAAGTTGGTTATTTTGACCATTCACCAAGTGGAGTTGGCTATGACTTCCGTCGCCAGGCAATCACAATGCTCGAGTCGATGGGAATTTCGGTTGAGTTCAGTCATCATGAAGGTGCCCCAGGTCAACAAGAAATTGATTTGCGCTATGCCGATGCCTTAACTACTGCAGATAACATCATGACGTTCCGAGTTGTTATGAAGGAAGTCGCGCTAGCGCAAGGCGTGTATGCGTCATTTATGCCAAAGCCATTTGCGCAGTATCCAGGTTCGGGAATGCACACTCACTTGTCGTTATTCGAAGGTGATCGTAATGCATTCTATGAAGCCGGAGCTGAGTATCAACTTTCCAAAACTGGTCGACAATTTATTGCTGGGTTGTTGCGACATGCGCCAGAGATTACTGCAGTAACAAACCAATGGGTGAACTCTTACAAGCGTCTAAGCGGCGGCGGCGAAGCTCCGTCGTTTATTTGCTGGGGACACAACAATCGCTCCGCTCTTATTCGAGTACCTATGTATAAGCCAACAAAAGGTAACTCCACCAGAATTGAGTTCCGATCACTTGATTCGGCCTGCAATCCATATCTGTCATTTGCTTTGATGTTGGCTGCCGGCATGAAGGGCATTGAAGAGGGTTATGAATTACCGCCAGGTTCCGAAGATGATGTCTGGTCGTTAACCGAACCTGAGCGGGCCGCACTTGGTATTGCACCACTGCCACAGTCCTTGGGCGATGCCATAAAGGTAATGGAAAAAAGTGAGCTAGTTGCTGAAACTTTGGGCGAGCATGTGTTTGACTTCTTCTTACGCAACAAGCGTGCTGAATGGGAAGAATATCGATCACAGGTGACGGCATATGAACTCGACAAATATTTACCGGTGCTCTAAATGAATCCCATTGTCTTAGTTGTACAAAATGAAGTTGATGATCCCGTTGCGCTGGTAGGCGATTGGATTGCCGAAGTGGGTGTAGATGTCGAAGTCATCCATGCCTATCGCGGTGAGCCGGTTCCAGCCGCGTTACCAGCTCACATTTCCGGTGCCATTGCAATGGGTGGCTACATGGGTGCAAATGACGACATTGAGTTTCCTTGGCTAACAGATGCTAGGTCGTTGATGAAAGATGTGATTGCCCACGATGTTCCGTTTTTTGGAATTTGTTTGGGTGGCCAAGTTTTAGCAACTGCCGTAGATGGGATTGTTGAACCAACACCAGTTCCAGAAATTGGCGTTGCTACTTTTAGAGTTTCACAAAGCGCCAGTGATGATGCAGTGTTTGGGCACTTAGCTGGCAAAGATGTGATCGCAGCTGAATGGCACAAAGATTACATATCAGATCTTCCAGATGACGCAGTTGTACTCGCTGGCAATGATGTGTGCCCAGTACAAGCCTTTCGAATTGGCAAAAATGTCTATGGTGTGCAGTTTCATCCAGAGATAGATTCCGAGATTTTTTCTAGCTGGGCAGCAACGGATGATGAACTTGCAAAAATTGATCACACAATCGAGCAAGCATGTGCCCAAGTTGCAACCGCAGAAGTGGAATTGATTGCAACTTGGAAGCCAGCATTTCAGGCTTGGGCCCAACTTGTTAAGGACCATCAGGCTAACTCGCTGTGACCAGTTCACGAGGCTCAACCCAATTAGCCCGATTGGCTCGCATGGGTTTTGCAGACACAAATTCCTGCCAGGCCGTTCTGGAGTCTTGTCCAGTATTGGATTCAAAACTGGAATTCATAAAGGATGCTGCGGATCCAGACAGCGCGCTTGTTGCGCTAGCGGTCATAGTTAATTCTGGTGCTGTCGACTTTCAATCCTGGTCTGATGCCGATTGGAATGTGCTTGCTTGCTTAACCGGAGCCTCGGACGCTCTGGCGAGGCACTTGCAACGAAATACTTCTCACATTGGTTATGCGTTAGCTGCCGAAAATGTCCCGACGGCCATGCAGATGCAGTCAGACCTAATTGGCGCAGTCACGGGATTGAATTGGGACGCTGCGCTAACTGAATTAAGGCTTGCTTATCGGCGCCAGGTTTGCGCCATCGCAGCTATTGATCTAGTGCGGGGCAGTGAAAGTGTCCACATTCTTCCTGGTATTGCCCAGGCGTTAAGCGACTTAGCCGATGCAGTTCTCGCAAGTGCCTTGGTGATCGCGCGAGAAAATACCAAAGATCAGGAATTAGTCAAACTTTCTGTGATTGCGATGGGAAAGTGCGGCGCACGCGAGCTTAACTATGTCAGTGACGTAGACGTAATGTTCGTCGTTGAGCCGATAGGTAGTGCCACTGAGGTGCAAACGATTGCAGTCGGCACTGAATTAGCTAAAGCAATAATGCAGGCCTGTTCAGCCGCCACCCCTGAGGGAACCATTTGGGATGTCGATGCAGCGCTGCGACCCGAGGGTAAGTCAGGGGCACTCGTACGCACACTTGAAAGCTATCTGGATTATTACGACCGCTGGGCACAAACCTGGGAGTACCAGGCGTTACTGAAAGCCCGACCAATGGCAGGAGATCCAGAACTGGGAAATCGGTTTGTTGCTGCCGTTTCGCCATTGATTTGGCAGGCATCTAGCAGACCAAACTTTGTTGGCGATGTGCAGGCCATGCGGGAGCGGGTAACTGATTTATTGCCAGCCAAAGAAGCCGATCGCGAATTGAAATTGGGTCGCGGGGGACTGCGTGATGTCGAATTCGCAGTGCAGCTATTGCAAATGGTGCATGGACGAAGTGATGAGATGGTGCGCAATCCAAATACCTTGATAGCACTTGAGCAGCTGGCGACTTGGGGCTATGTTGGGCGCGAAGACGCCGCCGCTCTTGATGCTGCCTATCGATTCCTGCGCACGCTCGAACACCGAATTCAGGTGCACCGAATGCGCCGCACTCACATCGTTCCAACGGAGGAAATTGCGCAACAACGACTTGGTCGATCGATGGGTTTTGCCCTCGATCCAATTGATGAGTTAGTTAAGGAATGGAAAAAGCAAGCACGTGAGGTGCGCCGAATCCACGAAAAACTTTTCTATCGACCACTGTTGCAAGCTGTAGCCAGACTAGAAAGCAGCGACGCCAAGCTTTCATCCGAAGATGCTGTTAGTCGATTAAAGGCACTTGGTTATGTCGATCCAGATGGCGCATTGCGACACTTGGAAGCTCTGACTTCAGGAGTAACACGTCGCGCGGTAATCCAACGTGCGCTATTACCTGTGATGCTCGATTGGTTTGCAAGCACCCCGGATCCTGATGCTGGATTATTTGGATTTCGCCGGGTAAGTGAAGCCTTAGGAACAACACCGTGGTACTTAAGACTGCTACGGGATGAGTCGGCAACTGCGCAACGGCTAGCAATTATCTTGGGATCTAGTCGGTATGCAACTGACTTACTACTTCGCTCACCTGATGCTGTAAATTTGCTGGCTGACGAAAATTCGCTGCGGCCACGCAATGAATCGGACTTAATGGATGAAGCTCAGTCAACTGCAGCTCGGTACGACAATGCCACTGAAGCAGTATTGGCGTTGCGAGCCATGCGACGCCGAGAGCTGTTTAGAGTTAGCGCAGCTGATGTACTCGGATTAGTCGATATTGAAACAGTTGGCAGCTCATTAACTGCCATTACAACTGCGACAATTTCGGGGACGGTTTCGGCGCTAGTTGCACAAACTCCAAACGCTCCAAAATTTGCCGTGATCGCTATGGGTAGATATGGCGGTGGCGAATTAAGTTACGGTAGCGATGCCGATGTGATGTTTGTCTATGGGGATACAAATAATCCCGAACAAAGTGCCCAGAGTGCACATGGAATTGCAAACGAATTACGAACTTTGTTAATGGTTTCTAGTACTGATCCAGAACTTGCAATCGATGCAGACTTACGCCCGGAAGGTAAAAGCGGACCACTTGTACGAAGCTTAAGCTCATTCGCTGCTTACTATCAGAACTGGTCATCTGGCTGGGAAGTGCAAGCGCTGTTACGCGCTAAGTTCATTGCCGGCGACGCCGAGCTCGGCGCACAATTTACTGAACTCATTAATCCAATCCGCTACAAACCCCACGGCTTAGCAGAACCTGAGTTACGCGAGATCCGGCGCCTGAAGGCACGTATGGAGTCAGAGCGTTTGCCACGCGGCGTCGATCCAAGTTTGCACACCAAACTTGGTCCTGGCGGACTATCAGACGTGGAATGGCTAGTTCAAATTCTGCAATTAGCACATGGATTTCAAAATCTAGAAATTGCAATTACCGAAACTATGTCTGCCTTGCGCGCAGAAGCTAAGGCTGGACTAGTTTCACAAGCAGACTTGGTCGTTCTGGAATCTGCTTGGAAATTAGTAATGCGAGTTCGTAACGCCGCTATGTTGGTTCGCGGTCGCGCCACCGACATGGTTCCAACGGATTTAATTGAACTTGCTCGAGTTGCACATATGCTGGGTTATGGCGTGCGGGGCGGACAGCAACTAACTGATGAATACCGCAAAGCTACTCGTCGAG
Source organism: Actinomycetota bacterium (assembly GCA_947476765.1). Lineage (GTDB taxonomy): Bacteria > Actinomycetota > Actinomycetes > S36-B12 > UBA5976 > UBA5976. The sequence goes on along the minus strand of CANJRK010000001.1, from coordinate 21,999 downwards.
CGCGCGCAGTAATTAAGCGCGAGTTCTATGGCGAACTCGAAACTAGTTAGCGACTCTGCCAAACCGTAATTGCGCCGGCTAAATCTTCTAGCGCAGTTCCAACTGATTTGAAGTAAGTAATTTCTTCGCTAAAAGTTCGACCTACGTGGTTTCCCCGAGTTAAATCATGTAAATCAGCCACTACGTCATCGGCTGAAATTACACCTTGGGAAATCGGGATGGCTAAATCGCCACCTTCTTTTAAGGCGCCAGTACGGGTATCGCAGAAAATCGAAGCCAATTTAACTAGCTCATCATCGGTTTCCCGCATGCTTGGTGTGAATGCGCCCACAGTGTCGACATGTGTCCCAGGCTTTAGCCACTTTCCAAAAATCAATGGCGTAGTTGTCAACGTGGCCGCGGAAACAATGTCACTCTTACCAACTGCAGTAACTAGATCTGGATGTGAAGTTACTGGCAGGCCTTCACTGCGAAGCTGTTCGGCGAGTTCATGAGCGCGGCGAATATTGTGATTCCAGAGAAATACTTCTTGAATCGGACGAACTGCCATGTGGGCTCGGATCATAAATGGACTAAGTGCGCCGGCACCAATCATGGTTAACGTGGAACTTTCTGGTCGAGATAAGTAAGTAGAAGCTAGGGCAGAAGCAGCAGCAGTTCGCCAAACCGTCATACGAGCGCCATCCATGGTCGCAAGTGGCACCCCAGTATTGCCATCTATTAGGTAGTACAAACCATGAATACTTGGCAATCCAACCTGCCCATTACCTGGGTAAACCGCAACTAGTTTCACTCCGACATAATTTTCGCTGCCCGGTCCAGTCCAGGCCGGCATCAAAAGCAAAGTATTCTCAATTGCCGAACCGTCATGATCGAGCCCAGGCATCCCATGATGATGACGAAGCGGTGTAGTCCAATTACCGGCAAAAGCATTTCGTAGACTTTCTACCAATGCCGGGAAAGTCAGAATTCGGTCTAATTCCGCTTGATCTAAATGCAACATAAGTAACTCCTTATAGTTGCAAGGCTATTCCAGCCCAAATTACTGACCCAAGTGCAGGGGCAATTTGGCTCAGGTAAGGTATTTTCAAGAGCAATTAACCGATGCTGGAACCAACGGAATGGATATGTAATGAGCGCAACAGCTGTAAGTGGAGTAGTAGTTGATTCTTGGGCAGCCAAGTCCAGAGTTCGCAATGCAGTTCTAGTAGTCGGCCTTACTGCTTTAACTGCTTTATCCGCACAGGTTTCCATTCCATTGCCATTTACCCCGGTTCCACTAACGCTCCAGACTTTCGCAGTTCTAGCCGGTGCTGCCGCATTAGGTGCGGAACGCGCCGTGCTTGCCCAAGTGCTTTACATAACCTTGGCCGTTGCTGGTGCGCCAGTTCTCGCAGGTGGCGCAAGTGGCCGCGAAGAAGTTATCGGCGCAACTGGCGGATACTTACTCGGTTTTGTAGTTGCCTCTTACGTAGTCGGTCGCATTTCTGCAGCTGGTGCATCGACTAAGACTTCAACAACTGCCATGGCATATGTCGCAGGCAGCTTAGTGATCTATTCGCTTGGTGCGCCTTGGCTAGCTTACGCAACAGGCAACTCGCTTACTTGGGCAATTGCAAACGGTGTAGTTCCGTTCCTAATTGGCGATGCAATTAAGGCTGTGGCTGCTGGTGCAGTTCTGCCGTTAGCCTGGAAGTTAACTGGCTCAAAGTAACACCCTAGGCGGGCGCGAATAGCCAGAGTATTGGCAGCGCAGCCATCAGGATCGCACCTAGACCAACTAACACTGTTGACCACAAAGGCGAGGTCCATTCGCCGAGCAGTTGTTTATCTCGAGCCAACCACCAGATAATTGCCATTAATAGCGGGGCAGTTAAGCCGTTCAACAGAGCCGCAACAATTAGAGATCGCATTGGGTTAACTCCAATAAAGTTCAGCGCAATCGCAATCAACATCGAAGCAGCGATAACTGCATAAAACTGTTTAGCTTGGCTCGGTTTGCGCTCCAGGCTTTCGCGCCAACCCATAGCTTCACTGACTGCGTAAGCAGTGGAACCTGCCAACACAGGAACTGCAAGTAATCCAGTCCCTAAAATTCCCAGCGCAAAGAGTATTCCCGCAGCGCTACCAGCAATTGGTTGTAGTGCCTGGGCTGCTTGCTCTGGCGAATTAATCTGGGTAATTCCTTGCACATTAAGAGTGGCTGCTGTGGTTGTCATGATCGCAAACATCACAAACACCCCGGAGAACATTCCCACAAGCACGTCTCCGCGCATTGCCTTGATGTGGGACAGAGAAGTGTCGGGGGCAGCTCCAGTTTCTTCGATTTCTTCAGCAGCTTGCCAAAAAAACAAGTACGGAGAAATCGTAGTGCCAGCTATTGCAATGATGGCTGCAATGTCAATCCGATTCCAGCCAAAGGTTATGTGCGTAAGTCCAGTTATGGCACTTGACCAATCTACGTTTGCAACTGCCAACACTGCTACATAGCTGAGTAAGGATAGGCATAGCCAGCGTAAAACCCGAGCATATTGGTGATAGGGGATAAAAATTTCAGCAACTCCAACAACGAGAGCGATTATCAGAACTGCAGCAAGTTGTGGAATCTTTACAAACATCAAGGTAACTGCAGCCATTGAACTTAAATCTGCAGCGATATTTACCGTATTGGCCAGTGCAACCAGAAAGACAGTTAAGTAAAGCACCCAATTTGGCATTCTGCGCTTTATTACTCGAGCAAGACCTTGGCCGGAAACTAAAGCCAAACGGGCACAGGTTTCTTGGATCGCAAACGCAAAGGGCAATAGCACGGGAGCAGCCCAAAGCAATCGGTACCCAAACTGCGCCCCGGTTTGCGAGTAAGTACCGATACCCGAAGGATCATCGTCTGCTGCGCCGGTAACAATGCCTGGACCAATTCTGGAAAAGTAGCCGACGCCACGAATCTGTTGCCGCGCTGGATGGTGCTGGGTTTCCTTTGGCATATTTGGCGTTGACACATTTCAACCCTACTTGGTTTATAACCAGCCTCGTTTGTTACAAGTAATAGAAAAGTCAGAATTTGCAAGGTTTATCGGGGGGGGGGGTATTTCCAAGAGAATTTGTCAGAGTTGTGCTTTAGGTTGGGCATGCACGTTTGAATTTCACAACGAATTTCAATCATGCAAAAAAGCTAGCGCCAGAAATCCTGACTGCTAGGTGCTATGGTGCGTAATGGCAACAAATACATGGCAACATGTGTGCGTTGCCGGTTTTATGTAATCCACGAACAAGATGACTAGGTTTATATGCTTGAGTTAGCTCTATCTGATGAAGTTGTGACACCTCGGGTGGAGCTCCTCGACGGTCCGCGCGTTCGCCTAACTATTAGTGCCAGTGAAAACATCGCACATGGCTTAGAGTTTTGTCGATCTGATTTGATCCAGGCTGTGGAGTTAGCATTACAACATTTGCACGAAAACGATGTTGCGCCGGCTCGAATCTTTATTCGAGCCGATGACACCAGTGAAGTTATTTCAACTGTTGACCCGACAATTACCTACGGATCAAAGGCGATCGTCAGGCCCTAAAATTTCCAAAGCTTTCAATACGTCAGATGGCGATGCTTTAAGCACGCGACACAAATCTGGTAACAATGCAACACTTGGACGAGTCTCAAGCGAAAAATAACGATATAAGTTGCCTCGGTTAATTTGGAGTTCTTGAGCAACATCTTCTAATGAGCTGTAACCAAGTTTTTCCATACGAGCGCGCAACCATTCAAGACCGGTCTTGTTTGCCATAGTGCTTTGGGCTGCCTTCGCCATTGACTTTTTACTCTTCTCTAAATAGGAAATTTAAACTCTCCTTAAGTATTACTAAAACAGATACTACTCGCGCGATGGCGCTACTTAGTTATTCTGTAGGCACAACTTTGCAGGATTTTGTAAATCTCTTGGCAGATAATTTACCTACTGATCAGTAACCTAAGAATTTGGACAATTCCAATGACTTGCTACTCAGCAGGTGATTCCAAGTCAGCCAAGACTTCCGCCATTTGGGAATCCGACAACGGTTTATCTGCTTCGGGCAATCGGGCGGCGGCGTATTGCCAAACGTAAACACTGGAAATAGCTAGCCCAAGTGAGACACCAACCAGGGCAATTTGTGGACTTACATACTCAACTAGATACCCGCCTAAAGCAGTACCAACTGCGAGCATGGATCCTTCAACTGCCCACAGCCAAGCTTGCGCCGAAGTAGCGGTGCCTTGCGGGCGTACGGCTTCCAATACTTCCCAGTGATAAACCTGGGCAAAGCCCATCCCAAGGCCGAGCAGGCCCAGCACAATTGCCATCGACCAGCCTGGTTCAGTTAATGCCAGCGGTAAGGCAGCAATCGTTGCACCAAGACTTGCCCACTTGAAACCTTGTAACGGAGTGGTAAGTGATTTTCTACTTCCAATTAATAATCCACCAACAATGCTGGCACCAGCCAAAGTGGCAAGAAGTGGCGCCGATAAACCTGGAGTTCCTTGCAGCGTAGAAAAAGCCGGAATCGAAATTTCTAGAATTCCCCACGCAAGTCCAAATACCATTCCTTCAACTGCAAGAATTTGAAATTTGCGATTTCGTAGCAGAAGCATCGAATTACCTTGCTGCGGCTCAGGTTTCCAATTTCGAGAGGCGGGCATTTGAATGACTGCAATTCCTCCGATTGCCATTAGCGCTGCCGTAACAAGTAGTGCAACGTTGCCACCAAATGGAATTGCTACTGCAGTTGCTATCACCGGACCAGCCACGACAGTGGAACTAGAAACGGTCGTATCAAGTGCGTATGCAGTTCGCAAATTCTCGGCGCCAACCAATACTCGCCAGAGCGGTCGGGTCGACAAATTAACTGGCGGTGATGCCAAGCCAATTAGTCCAGATATCGCCACAATGGCAGCTGGCGTTGAAACGGTACTTAGGAAAATCACAAGTGCAACCCAAGTTGGCACAAAGAAACTCAACGGCTTGGTTTGACCTAGCTTGTCGATTAGGTTTCCACGAAATCCAGCCGTCAATGACGAGGCAATTGTTTCTACACCAGTTGCAATGCCAGCGAGAGTAATGGATCCAGTTACATCTTGAACAAAGAAAAAAGTAGACAGCGCGATCATGGCGTAGGAAAGTCGGCCAGGCAGCGCACTTACGACCAGTCGCTTTACTCCTGGAATTTTTAGGAAGTCCAGGTAGGTGCGCATAAGCCCAGACTACCGCCCGCGGATGCATGGCAATTTATGCATGTCCCTACGCCTGGCGCGTAATTGAAGCAAGTTATTGACTAATTGTGACAGAGTAAGGCGTTGAGAAAGTTTTGCAAGAATCCAATAGGAGATCAATGTCCAACGTAAGCCCTGCCCAAATTTCAAATCAACTGGATCCAAATCGTTGGCGAGCATTAATGGTTATTGCCATTGCTCAGCTCATGGTGGTGCTAGACGCTTCAATCGTGAACATTGCTCTGCCATCCCTGCAGGCAGACTTGGCAATTACAGATGCTAACCGCCAATGGGTAGTTACTGGTTACACCTTGGCATTTGGCGGGTTGTTGCTTCTCGGTGGAAGAATCGCAGATTTCTGGGGTCGTAAACGGGCATTTATGACGGGTCTACTTGGTTTTGCAGGTGCTTCCGCAATAGGAGGTATTGCCCAAAATCAAGAAATGCTGTTTGCTTCCCGCGCACTGCAAGGCGCCTTTGCTGCATTGCTTGCTCCCGCAGCCTTATCTTTGATCACAACAACTTTTTCTGACTCAAAAGAGCGCGCAAAAGCGTTTGGAGTTTACGGTGGTCTATCTGCAGGTGGCGCTGCGATTGGTTTGATACTCGGTGGCGTATTAACTGAGTACGCATCTTGGCGCTGGTGCTTGTTAGTCAATGTGCCAATTGCAATTGCTGCTTTCTTGCTTGCAATTCCAAACGTTCACGAAAGTAAAGCAACTGGCGACACCAGGTACGATTTTCCAGGTGCGATTACCTCAAGCCTTGGGTTAGTTTCTTTGGTTTATGGCATAACGCAAGTTGGTGAACTTGGCTGGAGTGACCCGACCACACTGAAATGGTTTGCTGGTTCAATTTTGCTGCTGATCACTTTCTTTGTAATCGAAAGCCGAACTAGCCATCCACTGCTACCCATGAAGATTTTGCTCAACCGCAACCGTGGTGCAAGCTATTTAACTTCTTTTATCGTCGGAGCGGGTCTGTTTGGAATGTTTTTATTCTTGGCTTACTTTTTCCAAGGTATTTTGCAGTATTCACCAGTAAAGGCCGGACTACTGTTCTTGCCGTTCTCAGTCGGTGTGGGAATCAGTGCCGGCATCGCCTCTCAAGCGCTTCCCAGATTTGGACCTAGGTACGTTTCGTTCACTGGTTTAGTTATGGCAACTGCTGGCATGTTGTTATTGACTCGCCTCGAACCATCTAGTACCTATGTGAGCCATATCTTGCCAGCACTTATGGTGCTAAGCCTTGGTATGGGACTGGTTTTCGTGCCAATCTCGGCAACGGCATTGTTTGGAGTAGATAACCATGATGCTGGTGTGGCATCTGCGGTGTTAAATACGGCGCAGCAAATTGGCGGCGCGCTAGGAACTGCGTTTTTGAACACAATTGCAGTTAGTGCGACTACAAATTACTTTGTAGACAACATGATCGATCCAACAAATCCGGCAAATGCTGGTGCGGCTGCCTTTGGCCTCACTGAAGGCTTCACCACTGCATTCACCTGGAGCGCTGGATTTATGATTTTGGGTGCTGTGATTTGGGTATTCATGATTAATGCCGACAAAGACACTTTGGGTGCCAACGATGCTGTGGTGCACGTGGGGTAAAACTCACGTCACTAGAATCAAGGTCATGACAGACATCACTCGAGCAGCAATTGCGGATCTAGCTGACCTTCATCCATTAGTTGAGAAATACCGGGAGTTTTACAAGCAGTCAGAAAGTTCAAACACTGCAAAGTTCTTAACAGAACGTCTCAACAATGATGAAGCCGTAGTTTTTATCGCTCGCACCGATGGCACACCCGTTGGATTCACCCTGATCTATCCGACGTTTTCGACGGTTTCACTAAGTGAAGTCTGGCTACTAAACGATCTTTATGTAGCGGAATCCAGTCGAGGTCAAGGTATTGCTCACTTGCTAATGAATGCTGCAGAAGCAGCAGCACGCGAGGCGGGTGCGACAAGGATATTCTTACGTACTGCCCATGACAACACTCCAGCTCAAGCACTGTATGAAAGCCGTGGCTGGAAGCAGGACGAAGTGTTTCGTCGCTATGACTTAATCTTTTAGTCTGGTAACTTGCTTTAGGTTGCTCCAGCACTAAGATTCAGGCATGACAAATTCCATGCCAACGCGCAAGCTACGCGACCTTGAAGTAAGTGCCATCGGACTTGGCTGCATGCCAATGTCGTGGGGATATAACGTCGCGGATGCAGATAAAGCAGAGATACGTGCAACCATTCATCGCACGTTAGAGCTGGGTATCACGCTTTTTGATACTGCAGATGTATATGGACCTTGGACTAATGAAGAGATTTTAGGCGAATACCTTGTTAAAGATGGGTTACGCGACCAAGCCATCATTGCCTCGAAATGTGGCCTAACACCGATAAACATGACTTCATACGGCAAGAACGGTAAACCTGATTATGTTCGACAAGCGTGCGAGGATTCCTTAGGTCGGCTAGGCACAGATTACATCGATTTGTATCAGCTACATCGCGTTGATCCTGAAGTTCCAATTGAGGAAACCTGGGGAGCGCTTGCCGGTTTGGTTGAGCAGGGAAAAGTTCGTTACATCGGACTATCGGAAACAACTGTCGAAGAAACAGCAAAGTGTCATGCGATTCACCCAGTTACCAGTGTGCAAAGCGAGTTTTCGATTTGGACTGATGAACACGTGAAAAATGGCGTAATTGCATATTGCGCCGAAAACAATATTGGCTTTTTGCCCTTCTCACCATTAGGTCGTGGCTTCCTAACTGGAACTGTTACCGCCGACTCAATTGCCGATGGCGATTTCCGAAGCGCTAACCCAAGATTTACCGCCGAAGCAATTGCAGAGAATCAGCAAATTATTGATGGCATTGCCACAGTAGCAGCGCGCCATGGGGCATCATCTGCGCAAATTGCGTTGGCCTGGGTTTTAGCACAAGGTGAAAACATAGTTCCAATTCCAGGAACTAAACGTCGTAAGTGGCTGGAAGAAAACGCGGCAGCCGTGGATATTGTGTTAACTACCCAGGACTTGGCAGATATTGCAGCCTTACCTAAACCTTCAGGGTCTCGCTACTAAAGCAGCGGGTAAGAGCCATCCTCGTCATGTACTTCGGTGCCAACTAGAGCTGGCGTAAATACACAAATGATCCGCAACTTTGTATGTGCACGCATTTGATGACGGTCGTGCTTATCGAGGGTGTAGGTCATCCCAGGGCGCACTTCAAATTTCTCGCCCGTTTCTAAGTTTTCGAGCTCGCCGGTACCGTCAATAATGTAATTGGCTTCAATGTGGTTCTTATATTGCAAGGTCGTAGTTGTGCCACCTTCAAGTTCGGTGTCATGAAACGAAAATCCAACCCCATCTTCGCGAGTCAGCATTCGTAGACTTGTCCCAGTAGATACTTCGCGGTGACGGGGGCCGCCAATTAAATCCTCTTTATAAGTAACGATCATTTCATTCTCTTCTCTGCAAGTTGTTGACGCTGGTAACGCGAGTTTAGCCAGTTAGTTAAAGTTCCGGTATAAAACCTAGAACTTCACCAAAGAACTTAAGCTCTTCAATGGCACAAGTCTTAATGGTTTCACTCTTCCTAAATCCATGACTTTCGCCAGGAAATTCAAAGTACTTATGTTTAATGCCATTTCTAATGCAAGCATCTCGAAACGCTTGCGATTGTGATGGTGGAACGATTGGATCATCTGAGCCTTGAAAAATTATTAAGGGCGATGTCAAGTTATCCGCGAAGGTTAGGGGAGAGCGCTCAATGTATAGATCACGCTCTTGCGGGTAAGCCCCTACTAATGAATCTAAGTACCTTGATTCGAAGTCATGAGTGTCTTGCGCCAACATCGTGAGTTCAGCAACACCGTAATAATTAGCGCCAGCAGCAAAAACTTTGCTATGAACCAGGCCATTAAGAACTGCAAAGCCTCCTGCGCTACCACCACGAATCAGAATTTGATTCGGATCGGCAATACCAGCGTCTATCAATCCAGCGACAACTGCCAAGATGTCTTCAGTGTCAACGATGCCCCACTTACCCTTAAGCACTTCGCGATAAGCCCTGCCATAGCCGGTGGAGCCACCGTAATCCACATCGACGACAGTAAACCCACGCGAGGTAAAGAAGGCGCGCTTAATTGCAGCAACTCCCGTGGTGTTGCCGGTAGGACCACCGTGGGCCGTGATTATTACTGGTGGCTTATCCGTGCTTTCAAAATCTGGATTTGTACCTTCTGATATAAAGGCGTGGACAGTTCTGCCATCTTTACTAGGGAATGACACACCGCGCGCAGCTGGAAAGTAACTAGCATTAACGGGAAGTGCTATTTCTTTGATGGTGGCTGAGTTTGCTGGAGACGTTGCGGAAAATTCGACAATTGCAGCGGGAACTTTTGCGCCACCACCAATGGCAAATATCTGGCTACCGGCTATGGCAATGTGGTTGAAGTTCGAAAGCTCCGACACGAAGTCGGTAATTGCGCCAGTAGTTGGATCAACTACTGCCACTTTTTCCAAAGCAGGGGAGCCGTGGATACCTACTAGTTGGCCATTGGGAAGTATGTGCAGCAGATTCATACCTACTTGCCACATTGGTTTTGACCATTCAGCGGATTCGACAACAACTTGGCGGTTCTTCCCCAAGCTTGAAGTTTCCCAAATATTCCAAAAACCAGATTTGTCACTTATGTAGAACAGTGATTCATTGTTTGCCCAGACCGGACTGTTTACTGCTTCAGATGTCGAGCCGGCTCGAACATTACTGGCCTCCAAATCACCTTGACTTGAGATTCTAGAGACGCGAAGCTCGGTTCCATCCCAAGGCATTTGTGGATGTTCCCAGCTGATCCAAGCTAATGCGTTTTGATCTGGTGATAAAGCTAAGTGAGCGTAGAAATGAGAATTGGCATCTAGGATTCTAATTTCGCCAGTGGGATTAATGGCTATTAAATCTCTGCTGGTTTCATGGCCGCTAGTGACCTCTCGGATGCACCAAATCTCAGAACCCCGAATCAAAAAGTCGCAATACCTTGCGAGCGTGCCCGCGGGGCTTTCTGCAGTAATTGCAACTGGATCTGCGCCGGGTGCCAACCAGTAGATGCGTTGATCAGTCTTTTCAGCAAATAAAACACCAGTTACTTCTTGCCAGGCGCAAACTAGCCAACTCAAGCCACCCATTTCGTGGACTCGAGTTGAAGCACTCCACGGTGGTGGCAACATATCCTTGCCACTCCCACTAACCACTACATTTCGACCGTTTTCTGAAGGCCGAGACTCATCCCAATACAGTTCACCTGCGAAGGTTTGGGTGTATCCGAAGGTAACTCCAGATTCGGTCAACATCTCTGGAGTAATTGGAGAGTGCCAGGTGCCAGGTTGTGCCAAAGTCATGAATTGACTCTATTGAAGTTAGGGGTTTGAAGTTGCACGCGGGCAGTAAAAAGCACCCATAGCCATAAGGCCAGGGGTGCTTTTTACAACATTGCTTTACATGTCGTAGTACAGCTCGAATTCGGCTGGATGTGGACGAAGGCGGACATAATCAATTTCCGCAGTTCGCTTGTAGTCAATCCAGGTATCGATTAGGTCCTTTGTGAAAACGCCACCTTCGAGTAAGTACTCATGATCAGCTTCCAAAGCTTCAAGTACTTCTGGCAAAGATGATGGAACCTGTGGAATATCTGCAGCTTCTTCTGGCGGCAACTCGTATAGATCCTTATCCACTGGAGCATGTGGCTCGATCTTGTTCTTTATGCCATCTAGGCCAGCCATCAACATGGCAGCAAATGCCAAGTATGGGTTGCTTGACGGATCTGGGCAGCGGAACTCAATTCGCTTAGCTTTCGGGTTACTTCCAGTAACTGGAATGCGCAAGCAAGCAGATCGGTTGCGCTGTGAGTAAACCAAGTTAACTGGCGCTTCGTATCCCGGAACAAGACGGTGGTAGGAGTTAACAGTTGGGTTAGTGAAGGCCAATAGCGACGGCGCATGTTTCAAGATGCCACCGATGTACCAACGTGCAAGATCCGATAACCCACCGTAACCGCGCTCGTCGTAGAACAAAGGTGAGCCCTTAGTCCAAAGTGACTGGTGCACGTGCATACCTGAACCGTTATCGCCGTACAGCGGCTTCGGCATGAAAGTTGCAGTCTTGCCACCTTCCCAAGCGGTATTACGAATCACGTACTTGAAAAGCATTACTTCATCAGCAGCTTTTAACAATGTGTTGAAGCGGTAATTGATTTCCATTTGTCCGGCAGTTCCAACTTCGTGATGGGAACGCTCGACAAGCAAACCAACTTCGGCAAGTCGAACGACCATTTGATCGCGTAAGTCAGCCATTTGATCAGTTGGGGAAACCGGGAAGTATCCGCCCTTAATGCGAGTCTTGTAACCGCGGTTATCTGAACCATCGGCGTTGTACTCATTACCCGAGTTCCATGCGCCTTCAATTGAATCTACGTGGTAGCTAGATTCGTTAGTGCTGGTCTTAAAGCGAGCAGAATCGAAGACAAAGAATTCTGCTTCAGGAGCAAAGAATGCAGTATCGGCGATTCCGGTAGAAGCCAAGTAAGCCTCAGCCTTAGCTGCGACATTTCGGGGATCGCGGGCATATGGTTCATCCGAGAATGGGTCGTGAACTGAGAAGTTCATGACCAGAGTCTTTTCCTTGCGGAATGGATCAACGAATGCCGTGGTGACATCAGCGAGTAATTTTAGGTCTGATTCATGAATGGACTGGAAGCCGCGAATCGATGAGCCATCAAACATCTGGCCACCGGCGAAGAAATCCGCGTCAACTGATTCCACTGGAACGTTGAAGTGTTGCATTACGCCAGGTAGGTCACAGAACCTGACATCTAGAAATCGAATATTGTTGTCCTTGATGTACTTAAGTGCATCTTCGGGGGTTTTTAGTCCCAGGTTGGACATTGATCCTCCATGTAGTTGTCGCCTCAACCACCAGAGGTTTCTCTGGGGTGTGGCTTCACCGTAACGGGCTTGAGTTTCAAAGCCGTGTCCCGAGTGTTTCGGCATTGTTACAGCCCGCCCCATGAGCGCCAAAATTAACTTGGACTTAGAGTTAAAGCGTGGATAGAAGAGACATTGGATCCTGGCTCTCGGGGCCAAAAGCTGCGCTCGAAGAGCAGGGTGTCGACTTTGGGTTCCCGGGGCAGCGATTCGAACTGCCGCAACAAGGCATTGGATCGGTGGCTCGAATGGGTCGCCGGATTATGGCCCTCACTATTGATTGGTTCGCCGCAATCTTGGTGACACATCTACTTTTTGCTGATTTGGTTTATGGTTCCCCAGGTTTCGGTGCAGCCACGCTTGGCATTTTTACCCTTGAGGTGTTCTTGCTAACAGCCACCACTGGAGCTTCATTTGGCTACAAAATTGTTGGTCTTCGACTGATATCAATAAGCACTAGACCGGTTGGCTTATTGAAGGTTTTAGCCAGAACAGGATTGCTTTGCCTGGTGGTACCCGCGCTGATTTGGGACCGTGACGGCCGCGGGTTACACGATAAAGCTGTAGGCACAATAGTGATACGGGCAAGATAGAGCCATGCTTGAATTACCTGCTGGTAAAACCAGTGCGTTCGTAATTAGTTTTGACTTTGATGCCGAAGAAGTCTGGTTAGCGGAAAACCCAGACAACGTTAATCGTCCAGGCGTGCTGTCACAAGGAACATATGGCGCAAAAGTTGGACTTGGTCTAATTCTCGATGTGCTGGATCACTTAGGTTTGCCAGCTACATTTTTCACGCCCGGCAAAGTTGCGCAACGCTATCCCGATCAGATGCGCGAGATTGTGGCACATGGACATGAGCTTGGCCATCATGGGTACACCCATACTTCACCAACAAAATTAACTAAAGAGCAAGAGCTCGCTGAGTTAATTGAAGGAAAAGCGGCCCTAGAACAGTTCGGTGTTTCAGTTACAGGTTATCGATCCCCATCCTGGGAAGTCAGCCCAAATACTTTCGACTTACTGATCGAACATGGCTTCGAATATTCCTCAAGCATGATGGATGACATTAAGCCCTACGTGCACGCATCACACAAGTTAGTGGAGTTACCTGTTCAATGGATGCTCGATGACGCTCCGTACTTTTGGTTCAGTGTCGGTAGCGACTGGAACCGCACCATTAGATCAGCTCGCGATGTTGAAGAGATTTGGCGTGAGGAATTCACGGGAATCAGTGCACTCGGCGGCTTAACAATGCTCACCATGCATCCACAATTTATTGGTCGTCCAAGCCGGATTGCCATGTTGGAGCGATTTTTAACTTTTGTTAAGTCACACGATGAAGTGTGGATTGCGACCGCCGGAGACGTGGCTCGAGCTGTTAAGTAACTAACTCAAGTCTAGTTAAGTATGGACTTTATTGAATCTAAGTAGCCTTGCTGATCTAAATATGGCAAGACGAAAAACATCAAGACCGCAAAAATAATTGCCCACTTAATCAGTTTCTTGGCAAGAAAAACAATCACCAGAATCGCGCCTAGCGCATATGAGATCGGCACTTGCGCGAAGGCATCCTTTATCGCAGTTAACAAGTCGTTCATCGTCGCGGCACCTTTCGATTCGTTGGTAGTGGCCCCTTTGGAATCGGCAACGCAGTTTGTGGCAGTGCCTTTAGGCGATTGCGAACCTGAGTAACTTCGGCAGGTCGTAGTGATTTGCCTAATTTCTTTACGGTTTTTTGCAAATTGGAGATTGTCACATCACCTTCGCCGACAATGATTTCTTGAATCGGAACGCCTTGCGCGTATCTTGCATGCGCCTTGCGCTGCTCGGCAACAAGAGAGTGTGGACGATTGCCTTCTCCCACCAAAATGATGCCAGGGCGACCGACTACGCGATGGACCATGTTTTGATTTTTATCTACACCCACGGCTGGCGTTACAAACCAAGCTCCACGAAGCGCATTTAGCACAGAAGCAGCCGCGCCAACTTGTCCATCGATTGAAGAATATGCTGCACTCTCAGCAATTTTTCCAAAGTAAAACGTTGTTGCGAGTAGGGAAGTGCCAAATGCAAGTATTCCGATAAACAATGGCATATTTACGGCAACGCCGATTGCAAAAATAATTCCGAATACGATTGCAAAAACTGCAAGCAGGCGCAGCGCTAGGAATGAAATCTCGTTCGAGGCAAACTTATAAGTCTCGATTATTTGGACGTACCAGCGTTGCTTCTTTGGCTCTTGCATCTTTACTGACATGTAACTACCTTAAACGCTCGAAGAATTTCGAGCTGCAATGGCTTGCTTATAAAGTTTTCCGGCTCGATATGATGATCGAACTAGCGGTCCGCTAAGTACGCCGGCAAACCCGATTTCTTCAGCAACTTTGGCTAATTCCACAAATTCCTCGGGGCGAACCCAGCGATCTACGGGATGGTGGCGCAATGATGGGCGCAAGTATTGGGTTATGGTAACCAAATCACAGCCAGCTTCATGCAAGTCATTAAGTGCTTGATGGACTTCTGGAATCTCTTCGCCCATTCCTAAAATTAAATTGCTTTTGGTTACTAATCCGAAATCACGTGCCGCAGTTATCACGCCAAGTGAGCGTTCATATCGAAAACCTGGACGAATTCGCTTGAAGATCCGAGGAACAGTTTCAATGTTGTGTGCAAAAACTTCAGGTTGAGATTCAAAAACTTCTTTAAGTAGATCAGGCTTCCCGTCAAAGTCAGGCGCAAGCATTTCTACGCCACAACCTGGCACCACCTCGTGAATCTGTCGAATTGTTTCGGCATAAAGCCAAGCCCCGCCATCTGGTAGGTCATCTCGAGCAACACCTGTGACTGTGGCATATCGCAGCTGCATAGTTTTCACTGATTCAGCAACACGTCGCGGTTCATCTCGATCGAGGGCAACTGGTTTACCGGTATCAATCTGACAGAAGTCACACCGGCGCGTGCACTGGTCACCACCAATCAGGAATGTGGCTTCGCGATCTTCCCAACACTCAAAAATATTTGGACAGCCAGCTTCTTGGCAGACAGTATGCAGGCCTTCGGACTTAACTAAGTCCATAATCTGGGTGTACTCAGGGCCGGTCTTTAATTTGGTCTTGATCCACTCTGGCTTTCGCTCAATTGGCGTTAAGGAGTTACGGGCCTCAATACGAAGTAACTTGGGGCCATCTGATTTGCCCTCAGGCTGCTCAATGTACGGCGTGGTCACAAGTGCCAGTCTAGTTGCCTGTTAGATTTCGCGGTACGGTGCGCCTAGAACCGACTAACCACATGGCAAGTGCGGTAAGTGCGAAAAACAGTGCCAAGCCACCGATTAGGTTAAGCAATGAGTTAGATAGCGCTGCTAGGTACGTGGCCATCACTATTGCCGAAATGTCTGAGACGGAATCGCTAATCGCGGAAATGAAGACATCATTACTTTTGTTAATCGCCAGAAAGCTAATGCCAAATGAAAAAAACAGCCCCAAACTCAATTGTCGACAGGCCCGAATTCGATCCTTGCTAAGTAAAAATGCAGTTAAGGCAAGCGCTATTACCGCAACTAGAAGTGCCAAGCTCCAAGTATCCATCCAGTCGAGAATGTTTGAAACCGTTTGAGTGTCCGCGCTAAATATCTGTAATGCACCTGGCTTATTTCCGGTTCCCAAAATTTCAACTACCGCTGCGTACTCGTTTCCAGTCACAGATTTTCGGGAGATTACTAAGGAAACTACTGCAATTGGCAAAATGAGAATCGTAAGCATTTTCAAAATAAGCGCTACAGTACGTTTCATTGCGAAGCTACATAATTTGAATGGATGTTTGCAATTGGGTCAAAGACTCGATGTAAGTGCAAACTGGCACTTTCTAAAACTTCTGGAACCGAAACATCGTGACCAAGTTCCTTACTTAAGTTTGTTACGCCAGCATCTGTAATGCCACATGGAACGATTCGGTCAAACCAGTTCATGTCGTTATTACAATTAAGCGCAAAGCCGTGCATTGTCACACCTTGTGCCACACGCACTCCGATTGCCGCTATCTTGCGATCTTGTTTAACATCAAGTACCCAGACGCCGCTACGACCCTTTACTCGAGAAGTAATTAAACCAAAGTCAGCGCAAATGCCGATCAACACATCTTCAAGTCTTCTTACATGTGGCACGACATCCATCGGTGATGGCAAGTGGACAATTGGGTAGCCGACTAGCTGCCCAGGCCCATGCCAAGTTATTTTCCCACCTCGATCAACGTCAACAACTGGAGTGCCATCAGAAGGGCGTTCAAATGTTTCGGTTCTGCGACCAGCTGTGTAGACAGGTTCATGTTCCAATAGCAAGATCGTGTCTGGTTGCGTCTTGGCAACCACTTGAGCATGTAAATCCCGCTGCAAATCCCAACCAGATTGGTAGTTAATGAGTTCAAGGCCAACGCCTAAGGACTCGATTACCAGCGACATAGTCTCAGCCTAGGCGCTAATTTCCCGTAGTTTGCAAGGGATACCGCGCAAGCACTTAGATCAAACGTGACTTAGACTTATGTCATCCAACAACTTAAAGGGCTTTACTGGCATGTCTGATACAACTGACCATCGTTCTAAGAAAACTGACCGAAAAGGCAGAAAACTACTTTGGGGCGCAATCGCAGTAATCATTGCTTGGTTTGCTATCAGTGGGGTCGCGGGGCCGCTATTTGGCAAACTCTCTAGTGTTCAGCAAAATGACAATGCCGGTTTCTTGCCGACATCGGCTGAGTCCACTAAAGCTTCGGAATTGGCTACCAAATTCACTTCTCAAGACACTTCAGTGTTACCTGCGCTTGTTATCTTCACCGGACCAGCAGATGCCGCAGGTATCGCAGCCGTAGGGGACTTTGGCGTTGCAGTTGCTTCAGCTCCAGTTGCAGGATCAAATAACACTGTTGGAGATTATTTGGCCGCTGGCGCCCAACTAATTCCAATTCCGTCGCAAGATGGCAATGGAATTTTGATGTCAATTCCACTAGACAATGATGCCTTGGCAGCACCACTTGATAATGAAAAGCCAGCACTTCCGGAAGTTGTTAAAGCCATCCGAGCTCAAGCCGGTGAAGTAGCGGGTTTTGAATCGCATGTAACTGGCATTGGTGGAATCTTGGCTGACCTATTCGACAGCTTTGGCTCTATTGATACTGATTTGCTAAAGACCACGCTAATTGTTGTGGCATTGATTTTGATTGCGGTTTATCGATCACCAGTACTTTGGATTATTCCTTTATTCTGTTCCACAATCGCGCTGTCACTAGCCGGTGGCATCGTTTATATCCTTGCTAAAGAAAACATTTTGGATTTGGATGGTCAGTCCCAAGGTATTTTGTCAGTTTTGGTTATTGGCGCGGCTACCGACTATGCGCTGTTGTTAATTGCGCGATATCGAGAAGAATTGCACCATTACGACAGCCGTGTCGATGCCATGGTGGTTGCCTGGAAAGGCGTTATCGAGCCGATCGCAGCATCTGGTTTAACCGTTATCTCCGGGCTTTTGGTTCTTGGGTTATCTGATCTAAAGTCAGTGCGCTCACTTGGTCCCGTGGCAGCAATCGGTGTCATTTCCGCACAACTGGTAATGCTTACCCTGTTACCTGCGATTTTAGTAGTTGCAGGACGCTGGATATTCTGGCCAAAGCGTCCAAAGCATGACGATGTTGATGAAAACCTTTCCGGTATTTGGTCTAAGGTTGCTGGGTTAGTTGGCCGCCGACCACGTCGCACTTGGATCCTTTCTGGATTGTTTTTGATCATTGCCATGTCATTTGTTACCCAATTAAAGAGTGATGGGTTGGCCCAGACAGATGCATTTACGGGGAATCCAGATTCCGTTGTTGGTCTGGAAAAGTTATCTGAACATTTCCCAGCTGGTTCTGGAGACCCAACCATCGTAATTGGCCCAGTATCGGATAAGGATGCCTTGATTTCGGCGCTTTCCGCAGCAAAAGGTGTTGTCGAAGTAAAGCAAACCACCACACCATTTATTCCAGGTGGCCCAGAACCAACACCAGTGGTAATCGATGGGTTAATTCAGCTCGAAGTTACCTTGGATAAGCCAGCCGATTCGGTTGAATCTCAAGGTTATATTCCAGCAATTCGCGAAGCTGCCCATGGTGCAAGTGAAACTGCGCTGGTTGGCGGTTCCACTGCAGTTAACTTTGATATTCAGCAAACAAATAAGAGCGATCGAAATCTAATCATTCCTACCGCACTTCTGGTAATTGGAATTATCTTGTCGCTTTTGCTTCGCAGCTTGATAGCACCGGTGCTCCTGATCATCACAACCGTGATGTCCTTCGGGGCAACTCTAGGAATCAGTCACTTAGTGTTCACGAACCTATTTGGATTTGCTGGTACAGATGGCTCGTTCATCTTGTTCACCTTCGTATTCTTGGTAGCACTTGGTATTGACTACAACATATTCTTGATGACTCGAGTGCGCGAGGAGGCCAAAAAACTTGGCACACGTCCGGGAATCAAAAAAGGGCTCACCGTCACAGGTGGCGTTATTACATCAGCAGGTGTGGTTTTAGCTGCCACGTTTGCTGTCCTTGGTACATTGCCTTTGGTATTCCTGGCTGAGCTTGGTTTTGCAGTCGCCTTTGGTGTGCTACTAGACACCTTCATTGTTCGAAGCCTGCTAGTGCCTGCGCTTTCATATGACATCGGAGCAAAAATCTGGTGGCCAAGCAAACTTGGCAAAAGCGAAGGCCCACTAGTGGAAGCTGATAAGGTTTCGACTTCGTGACGAATCGCTACATAGTTGCTTCCAGCGGCGGGTTCATTCAAACGGACCGCTGGGGTGTGATGCTTCCCGGACAAATCTTTAAGCGTGCCTTGGAGCTAACCGGCAAATCTCGACCACGCGTTTTGTTTGTACTCACTGCCAGTGGCGATAATCCAAACTATTTGGCAACTAGCTATCAGGCGGTTTCTGGACTGGGTGTCGACGTTGAGCACCTAGCGTTGTTTTCCCAACCAAATGTTCCGGTTGACCAGGCTTTTGATCGCGCTGATCTCGTGTGGGTCGGCGGCGGTTCAGTTGCGAACCTATTGGCACTTTGGGAGTTACATGGCGTAACGGATGCAGCTCGCACGGCTTGGGAGCGCGGCGCAGTCATGGCTGGTGTCAGCGCTGGTTCAATCTGCTGGCACATAGGTGGTCCAACAGATTCCTTTGGGCCAAAACTTGAGACGGCCACTAACGGTATGGCGTTAATTCCATATGGAAATGGCGTGCACTATGACAATGAGGCGCAACGACGCCCACTATTGCACTCGCTAGTCCAGGCAAAAACTTTACCGCTCTCATATGCAACTGATGATCATGCAGCGGTAATTTACCAAAACACTGATGCCATCGAAGTAGTAGTAGATACTCCAGACTCAAAAGCCAATGCTTACCGCGTCGAACTAGTTAACGGTGAAGTCGAAGAAACGGTTTTGCGCCCAGGAGCAATTGACTAAAGGTCATCAACTAATAAAGCTTCGGCGGCGCGACGACCACTTGCCAGAGCTCCATTAATTGAGGAAACCTGACGGTAATCACCAGCAATGTATACCCCATCGGATAGTCGCACTGATTGCTCGGTGTTATGTGGCGCAGCCATCATTGGGAGTGCATCAGGGACAGGATAAGTTGCCACATGAGTCCAATTCGAAGTTGGAACTTTGTATAGTGCCGATAAATGCGACCTGACTAAATTTTCTGCCTGACTTGAATGATGAACACCCAATGCAGATGAAGAAATCAAAGTTCGGCCACCTGTGGCGTATGAAGGAGCCGCATTTGTCATCACGACAGTATTAACAAGTGGGCGAGTTGGGTCATCAAGGTGGCCGTTGAACTTTTTACCATCTATTACCAGCGTGCTCTTGCCATCAGTTAGTTCGGTCCCAGCACAATCAGCTAAGTGATACCAGGTTGTAACTGAATTACTGCTTGGTACCTGCAAACTTGGAACCAAAATCTTGGCACTTCGAGCATTGGTTGCAATAACTACGGAGCGACATCGGATGTCACCTTGGTCAGTTCGCACCATCGTGCTGGCAACTGCGCTGGCCGTTACATTCAGGCGAATACTGTCAGCAGGTAACTGTGCGGCCAGCTGCCTTGGAATTGCCTGCATGCCAGTGCGCGGGACTCCTGGCGTGCCTGCAACAAAGGACTTTAGAGTTATATCGAGAAAACGCTTGGAAGTTGCTAAGTCTGGTTCCAGAAATACTCCAGCCAAGAATGGACGCAAAACTTTTTCCGTCAAATCTTTGCCAAATTTAGCCCGCAAGAAAGCATCAGTGCGCTGGTCATACCCAGTCGAGCTCGATTTAGATATCGCTAATCCAAGTGCATACTTAGCAAATTTCAATTTCACCGAGATTTTTCCAACGGGCGCTAGCAAACTATCAACGGCCCAAGATGGTTCCCGTTTAGGATCAGCCAATTTATAGCTACGGCCATCAATTGAAACGATCACACCAGGGGAAAAACTCTGAATATCTAGGGACTTTAGATCTAAAACACTCAGGCCCTCGTCATATGAAGGGTTATAGAGCTGGAAGCCACGATCTAATAACAGCCCATCGACTTGATCGGTGCGCACTCGGCCTCCGATATCATCACCAGCATCGATTACACAAACTTCCCGCCCGGCAATAGTTAAGCGCCGGGCAGCAGCAAGTCCCGCTAGCCCAGCACCAATGACAACTACGTCAGTTTTTTGGGGGATCTGCGACATTGCACTACTTGGTAGCCAAAGTGCGCATCGCACTTTCAATATCAGGGTCAGCGAACTTAAATCCGTTATCGAGCAACACCTTTGGAATCACGCGCGAGCTACCTAATACTTCTTGGGAAAATTCGCCAAGTACGGTCTTGAGGGCAAAAGCCGGAACTGGAAAAAGTGCTGGCCGTCTAAATACTTTTGCCATGGCCTTTGTTACTTCTGCGTTAGTTGCCGGCTGGGGAGCAGTTAAATTCACTGGTCCAGAAATGTTTGGTGAGTCAATTAAGAACTTGATCGCTGCAATTTCATCTCGCATTGAGATGAATGACCAATACTGTTTCCCGGAACCCAATTTTCCGCCAGCTCCTAACTTAAAAATGGGCAACAGTTTGGCCCAGGCGCCGCCATGCTTGGAAGCCACTAAGCCCGTCCGGATGTTTACTACCCGAACGCCAGCGTCCCGAGCTGGTTTCGACGCAGCTTCCCAAGCCACTACAACTTCAGCTAAGAATCCGTCACCTGCAGGTGAAGTTTCATCTACTTGTCGGTCAGCAGTATCGCCATACCAACCAATGGCACTGCCCGCGATAAAAACCTTTAGTTTTAGGTCAGCTGCTGTTTCCGCAAGTAACGAAGTCGTATCAACGCGTGAACTTCTAATCAGTTCCTTGTAGCTATTACTCCACCTTCGGTCGCCAACTCCAGCGCCAGCTAAGTTAATGATCACGTCGCAGCCAACTAATGCTGAACTATCAATCTCACCGGCAGCAGGATTCCAGTAAACCTCAGATGAGGCAGCAGGTTTGCGGCGCACTAACTTGATCACTTCGTGGCCATCACTTCGTAATGACGTGACTAACTCGGTGCCGATTAGGCCGGAGGATCCTGCAATAACAATGCGCATGGTTCTACTTTGCTATGAACTGGGGAATAGGGCTAGTTGTAATTACAGACCCAAATCCGCTTCAAATGCGCCTTCTTCAAGTCGGGCTTTGATAGCCGATAGGAATCTAGCGGCATCGGCGCCATC